>NZ_RZSC01000010.1:0-28189 GCF_003998155.1 Mesorhizobium sp. M1E.F.Ca.ET.063.01.1.1 | reverse complement strand
CCTATGGCCAAAATTGCACATCCGGGATGATCTTCAAGCGCTTCCGCGACAGGAACCAGATCGGCCGTGCCGCGTCATAAAGACAGGTTCCTGTCGAGGAGCAGCACGATGATCAGGCTCCTTCTTGTCGTCGCGGTGGCGCTCGCGTTTGCATGCGGCGGGACGCAGGCAACAAAGCTGGACCTCGACGCTGTCAACCAAGCGCAATTCAGCGAAGGCGAACCGAAGGGCGTCGATCCGATGCTGCTCAAGGCGCAGATCCTTCTGGATCGCGCCCGCTTCTCCCCCGGCCTGATCGACGGCCGCCTTTCGGACAATTTTGCCAAGGCCGTCGCGGCCTTCCAGGCGGCGAGCGGATTGCCCTCGGACGGCAAGCTCACGCGCGAGACCTGGGACAAGCTCGCGGCGACGTTCGCCGGCCCGGTGCTGATCAACTACGAGGTCAGGCCCAAGGACGTGCGCGGGCCTTTCACCAAGCGTATCCCCACCCGGATGGAGAGGATGGCACACCTCAGGCGGCTCGGCTACCGCAACGCGCGGGAAAGACTGGCGGAGCGCTTCCATGTCAGCGAACAAGTGCTGCGGATGCTCAATCCCGGCAACGGTTTCAGGAAAGCCGACACGACCCTGGTCGTGCCCGATGTCGGCCGCGGCGATCCTCCAGCGGCCGTCGCGAGCGTCGAGGTCGACAAGGCGTCTCGCCAAGTGCGGGTGCTCGATCCGTCGGGCAGGCCGCTCGCGGTCTACCCCGCCTCGATCGGCAGCGAGGAAAAGCCGGCGCCGAGCGGCACGGCGGAGGTCCGGCGCGTGGTGCACAACCCGACCTATCGCTACAATCCGAAATTCGCCTTCAAAGGGGTCAGGAGCAAGCGGCCCTTCACCATCGCCAAGGGGCCGAACAATCCGGTGGGCTCGGTGTGGATCGATCTCTCCATCGAAAGCTACGGCATCCACGGCGCGCCCGAGCCCGGCAAGATCGGCACGACCTTCTCGCATGGCTGCATCCGGCTGACCAACTGGGACGCCGAAGACCTCGCTGCCATGGTCAAGCCGGGTACGAAGGTCGACTTCAAGGACGAGACCGCGCAGGACGGGCAAGCGCAGTGAAACGGCAGTCGTTGCGAACCTCTACCACCCCTGCTGCAAATCCGGCACGCCTTCGAGCTATATATTAGCGACTTCTTGACTAAATCGCCAACCGAACCACACTGCCGGTTGCGGCCATCCAAGGTCAGGGCGGGAACGCCTGAACCGGCGCGAGGCAGACGCCGCAGATCGACATGTGAGGAACCGCTATCATGCGCATGCGCTACTCAAGAATCTTTGCAGATTCAGACGGAGGATCACGCTTCGTTGATGTGGAGACAGAGCTCGAGCTTGGCTTTGCCGCGCCACCGGCCGAACCGCTTTACGCCGCGAAGCTGTCGCCCGCCTCGGAGGCTTTCTGGATGGGTGCGGTGCCGACCTGGAAAGGCGACGTCCCTCACACAGCCCCGCGTCGTATGGCCTTCGTAACAGTGCTAGGGGAGTATCAGATTACCGCCACCAGTGGCGAAACGAGGAAATTCCCCCCCGGAAGCGTGCTTCTCATCGAGGACACCACGGGGGCTGGCCACATGACCAGGAACATCAGCGCAGGTGACACAATCGTGCTCGCCGTCGCACTGGCAAGCCAGGCACAAGCGGTCAAAGAGAAAGCTGCCGGTGGCTAAGCCGACTGCCTGAGGTCCCACCAAGTCGGGAAAACTGCCGGGCGAACTGATGCATAAGCCCTATTTATCATGACCCCAAATATTTGAAGTCGTTACATGGCCTTTTCGCGCCTGTAGCTTCGACAGCGGTCTTTCTCCGGACGCTCGAAAATTGGTGGCCTGATGCAAACACATGCGCGGGTGGTGGTCGTTGGCGGCGGGTGCGTCGGCGCGGGTATTCTCTATGGCCTGGCCAAGCGCGGCTGGACCGACGTCGCGCTGCTGGAGCGCACCCAGCTGACGGCCGGCTCGACCTGGCATGCGGCGGGCCTGATCCCCTCCTATGCCCGCAACATCAATGTCGGCCGGATGATCAGGAAGACCATCGAGATCTATGAAGGGCTGGAGGCCGAGACGGGGCAGCCGGTCGGATGGCACAAATGCGGCCAGTTGCGCATCGCCAATTCCAGGGACCGGCTCGACGAATTCAAGAGCTATATGAGCGTGGCCGAAGTCCAGGGCATGCGAGCTGAGTTGCTGACGCCGGCCGAGGTCAGGGAACTTTGCCCGCTTCTTGACAACGACCATATGCTGGGCGCGCTCTACCACCCGGACGACGGCCATATCGCGCCGGCCGATGTGACGCATGCCATGGCCAAAGGCGCGCGGGATCTGGGTGCTAAGGTCTACTTGAACACCGAGGTCACCGGCTTCAAGCGGACGCCCGGTGGCGAGTGGCTCGTGCAGACGAACAAGGGCGACGTCACCTGCGAGCACCTGATCTGCGCGACCGGCAATTACGCGCGCCAGACCGGTGCGCTGCTCGGCCTCGAAATCCCGGCGATTCCGATCCTGCACCAGTACTGGATCACCGAAGCCGTGCCGGAGGTCATCGATCGCAAACGGCAGGGTCGGCCCGAAATGCCGATCCTGCGCGACGAAGGGTTCGAGGGTTATCTACGCGAGGAAGGCGACGGCCTGCTGTTCGGCCCTTACGAGCGGACCGCAAACCTGAAGCTGTTCGCCGAGGACGGCGTCCCTTCCTGGTTCGGCGCCGATCTCGTCGAGGAGGATTTCGAGGCAGTGTCGTGGAACTGGGAGCAGGCCCTGCAGCTCGTCCCGGCGCTGGGACGCGTGGGCATCAAGGCCAATGTGCGCGGCCCCTTCCAGATGACGGCGGACGAGCTTCCGCTGATGGGACCGGCCTGGGGCCTGCCCAATGTCTGGCTGGCCGAGGGCGTGCCGGGCGGCATCCTGTGGGGCGGCACGATCGGCTACTATCTGTCGGAGCGGATCGTCGAGGGCGGCAACAGCCTGGACACATCCGACCTCGATCCGCGCCGCTTCGGCGACTACGCCAACAAGCCCTGGACGCGCGAAAAGGTGCGCGAAGCCTGGGGCACCCACGCCGAGCAGAAATATCCTGGGCAGGACATGCCCGCCGCCCGTCCGCAGAAGACCGCGCCCTCCTATGACCGGCTGACCGAGCTCGGCGCGGTGTGGGGCGTGCTCAACGGCTGGGAGATGCCCAACTGGTTCGCGCCGAAGGGCGTCGAGGCCAAGGACCAGCATAGCTGGCGCTGGACGCCCAAGGGCGTGTTCGTCGGCGAGGAAGTCCTGGCGGTGCGCAACGCCGTCGGCCTGGTCGAAATGACGCCGATGACCAAGTTCGAGGTGTCCGGACGAGGCGCGGCTGCATGGCTGGACAGGATCATCGCCAACCGCCTGCCCGCGGTCGGCAAGGTGACGCTGGCGCATCACCTCACGGCGAGAGGCGGCGTGCAGGCAGAGTACATGGTGGCGCGCCTCGCGAAAGACAGCTTCTACCTCATCTCGACGCCGCGCGCGGAGCGCTGGAACTTCGACGATCTTTCGAAACTGCTGCCCGCGGACGGCAGCGTCAGTCTGAAGAACGTCACCAACGATCGCGGCTGCTTCACGGTCGTCGGGCCGAACGCGCGAGACGTGCTGCAGCCGCTGACCGAGATCGATCTTTCGAACGAAAAGTTCCCCTGGTTCGGCGTGAAGACCGGCGGCGTCGCGTTGGCCAGCGACGTGCGGCTGCTGCGTGTGAACTACGAAGGCGAGCTCGGCTGGGAGCTGTACCATCCGATGGCCTACCAGCGGCAATTGCTGGATGCGATTCTGAAGGAAGGCGAGAAGCACGGCATGCGCCTGGTCGGGCTGCATGCGCTGGAGTCGCTCAGGCTGGAGAAATCCTATCGCGCCATGTACCGCGACATGAACCCGGAGCTCAACGCGCTGGAGAGCGGGCTCGAGCGTTTCATCCGCCTCGACAAGGGCGATTTCGTCGGACGCGACGCGGTCCTGAAATATAAGGATCGGAACAACCAGCGCCGCTCTGTCACACTCAAGATCGAAACCGACGGCGCGAGCACGCTTGCCTCCGAGGGGCTCTACATCGACGGCGAGCTGGTCGGGCGCATCACGTCGGGCGGCTACGCCTACGCGCTCGGGCATGACGTGGCGCTGGCGTTGTTGCCGGAGCGTTTTTGCAAACCCGGCACGAAACTCGACGTTGCGATCCTGGGGGAATGGAAGACTGCCGAAGTCATTGCGGATTCGCCCTACGATCCCACTTCAGCCAGGGCGCGGATGTAACGGGCGATCCTGAAGGCCTCCAAGGCGACTGGTCATCGCGTCGCCACGGATCGTTCCGCCCTGCCCTGCGTTGAGTGACAGGCACGGAGGACACGGCAATGGATGACGATCGGATCGAGAAGATCAGGCAGCGCGCCTATGAAATCTGGCAACGCGAAGGCAGCATCCACGGCGACCATGAGCGGCACTGGCACCAAGCCGAGATGGAAATCGATCGCGAGGCGGCCCTGCCGCTGACGGCGGACGACGCACTGCCTGAAACGCGCGAGGTCTCAAGTTCGGACATTCTGACGGCAGAGGCGCTCGCAACGCACACCGGCATAAGCAGCGGAGAAGCGCAGGAGTTGCTCGACCGGCTGGGCAACGACCGCGCGGCGATCGAGCAGGCGGCGCGGAACATCCAGGCGAAGCGGCGGCGCTAGTTTACGAGGAGTCCACCGACTGCCGGACCATCCTTTCGATAAGGAATCCGCTTGTCTCTAACACGCGCCTGCGTTGTACTTCCCGAGGTCGAAACTTCGAGGACGCAGGACTGTGGACTGGAAAGCGGCGGCGGTTTCCTGGCTCGCGACGATGGCGATGTGCGGCCAGGCGCTGGCCTGGGGCCAGGAAGGCCATGCGGTGATCGCCGAGATCGCGCAGCATAGGCTGAGCCAAAACGCCTATGACGTGATCGAGCAGCTCCTGCGTTCGCATCTCAAGCTCAAGCCGCCGGCGACGGTTTCGCTGGCCTCGGTCGCGAGTTGGCCTGACGACTACCGCGCCGAGAACCACAAGGAGACGTCGAACTGGCATTTCGTCGACATTCCGCTCGCCTCCAGGCCGGGCGACGCGAACGCCAGCACCACCGCCTACGACCCGGCGCGCGACTGCAAGGACGACGCGACCTTCGGCACCTGCCTGATGAAGGCGCTGCCGGCGCAGGAAAAGATCCTCGCCGATCCGAAGAAAAGCGGTGAGGAGCGCTGGCAGGCGCTCGCCTTCGTCATCCATCTGGTCGGCGACCTGTCGCAGCCGCTGCACTGCGTCGAGCGCCTGGACGGCAACCAGGGCGACCAGGGCGGCAACACGCTGACGGTGACCTTCAACGTCTCGCGGCCGAAGCCGGACGGCTCGACCTATCGCGACCTCTCTACCTTCCACGCGGTGTGGGATTCGAGCCTGATCCTGTTCAAATACTATGACTGGGGCAAGGTCGCGCTCGATCTCGAGACCGACGTCATCCCCAATCTCGCGCCGAGGCCTGCCGCCGAGCAGACGCCGGAGAAATGGCTGGCCGCGTGCCACGCAATTGCGGAGGACGCCTACCGCGCGCTGCCCAGGGGCACGTCGATCAGGGCGGACAACCCGCATGCGGTGATCCTCGACCAGGCCTATTTCGACAGGTTCTCGCCGGAAGCCGTCCAGCAGCTGGCGCTTGGCGGCTTGCATCTCGCCGCCGTGCTCAACGAGACGCTGGCGGTCGACAAGTAGGCGGCCGGCGAAGCGCTTTTCGAGCAGCGCCAAAGACGCAGCCGGCATATGCCGGCCACTGAGACGACAGGGTTGCGTCCCGGCGATGCGGACGGGATGCGCCTGGCAGGCGCCATCACCGATTGCCGCGCGGCACTTGCGGACGCATAGTAGCGGCACGGTATTGACGTGTGGGTCGACCCGCGGAAATGGCCATGAACGACGAGAAGGACAATCCCGAAGTAGCGGTGTTCCCGCCGCTGCTGTTCCTGGTGGCGCTGATCCTGATGCTGGCGCTGCGCCATGTCTTTCCGCTCGCGATCGGCGGCCGGCCACTGACCACGGTGCTGGGCATCGTGCTTGCGGCCCTTGCGATCGCCATCATCGCGTGGGGGCGCATGACGATGCAGCGCGCCGGCACAAATATCGAACCCACGAAGCCGACGCTCGCCATCGTCACCAGCGGCCCCTTCCGCTTCGTCCGCAATCCGCTGTATGTCGGCCTGATGGGCCTGCTCCTCGGGATCGGGCTCATCTTCGACACCTGGTGGGGCGTGCTCGCTGTCGTCCCGGTCTTCCTCATCCTGCATTTCGGCGTGGTGCTGCGCGAGGAGGCCTATCTCGAGCGCAAGTTCGGCGAGCCCTACCGCGCCTACAAGGCCAGCGTTCGCCGCTATCTGTGAAGCGATGCGGCCTCAAGACGAAACAGCGGCCGAATTCCTCGACGTCGGCGAGCGTCGGCACGTTTGCAAACCGGTTGGGACCTGATCACGGACGACAAGATCCAAATAGCTTGGCCGCCCCTTCCCACGCCGCCTCACGCGCCATAAAGTGCGCGACATGACGCGCGACCGGATGATCGCTCACCTATTCGAGGCAGATGCCGTTGCCCGCGGCGCGGTCGCGCATGGCCATCATCCGTTCGGCGCGGTGCTGGTCGGCCCCGACGACGCGGTCCTCATGCGCCAAGCCAATATCGACACCGTGCATCACGCCGAAACCGAGCTCGCGCGGCGTGCGGCGGCTGCCTATTCGCCGGAGTTTCTCTGGACCTGCACGCTGGTTTCAACCGGTGAGCCCTGCGCGATGTGCACCGGAACGCTCTACTGGGCGAATATCGGTCGACTGGTCTACGGCTTCGAGGAGACCAAGCTTCTCGCGCTGACTGGCGACCATCCCGAAAACCCGACGATGAGCCTGTCCTCGCGCGTTGTGCTCGGCTCCGGGCAGAAGAAAATCGAGGTTCACGGCCCCTTCCCCGAAATCGAGGACGAGCTTCTCTCCGCGCACCGCGACTTCTGGCGGCGGTAGCTTGGCGACCAAGGCGCGGGCCGCAATACCTTCTTGCGGCAGTCGAGACAATGGCAGATGCCGACCCCGTATGAGCGACCGGACGCCACAAGTCGAACATTGCCGTTGAGCCGGATAGCCCGTGTAACTGAATAGTGGAGCTGCGCCCTTGGGACGTCAGCCCTTCAGCGAATTGCTGTAGACCTGGACGCCGACGCGCTCGTTGCGGCGCCAGCGCACCACGGCGCGGTAGACGGCATCGTCGTCAGGGACAATGAGCGTGAAGCGGTCCGGCAGTTCCGCCTGCGCACCGACACGCAACTCGGCGCCATGTTCGTGCTGGTTGCGGATGGAGCACCTGATGCTGGCGTCGCCGGTGACGATCGTGGCCTCCTTCAGCACGAACTCTCGCGCAAAAAGACGGCGCTCGACGTGGGGAAAAGTGGCCATGATATACTCGTCCCGAAACTTCCTCGACGGGGCTCAGCCTCCCCTGCCCAGACGCCGCACCATAGCAGCAAGGCGTTTCCGTTCCGTTAGCGCTTTCTAATCGCAGCCGGCTCGGGCGGTCCCGTTTCCGCACACCGCGCCGCCTGCCGTCGAACCATAGCGATCAGGTCTGCTCTCCAGCATTTTTTTCATCGCCTTCGAACTTCTTCCGCAGCGCCTTCATGACGCGGCCGGCCGTCCGGATGTCTTCGAGGGGAAACCCGTCCGCGAGCGCGTTGACCCGTGGGTCGTACAAGCCGATGGCGTCGTCGTATGTCTGCTGTCCCCTATCGGTCAGCACGACAAGGTGCGCGCGGCGGTGATGCGGATTGGGCTCGAACCGGACGACCCCTTCCGCCACCAAGTCGTTGACGATGCGCTGCACATTCTGGCGGTTGGCGCCAAGATCGCGCGCGAGCCAAGCCACCGGCTGCGGCCGGTCCGCCGCAACGATGGCACCCAATATCTGCCAGCGGGCGCTTGTGAGCCCCAGCGGCGCCACAAGCCTGTCGCCCCAGGTCAAGATCAGGTTGTTGACCCTGAACAGGTCGAGAATGAGGTCGGTCAAGGCATCGCCAGTGAGGGTTCGCCTGCTTGCATCCATTTCGTCACCATAGAATTTATTTGACATCATAATGTCAATTAGATAGGGATCGATCGTACCAGATTGACATCATATAACCAAATTGTTGGAGACTGTCATGTCCCATAGGCGTCCTCTTGATCCCGCCTTCCCGATCGAACGCCAGCTCGGCCTCGAAGCCGCCCCCCTCGTGCTCGTGAAATGTCTTCACGCTGGACAACGCGGACGAGCCGACCTTCCTCCAGGCCTGGGAGAAGGATGCGAATTTCATGAAGCGGCAGCCGGGCTTCATCTCGACCCAGCTACACCGGGCGATCGGCGAGAGTCCGACTTATCTGAACTATGCAGTCTGGGAATCGACCGCGGACTTCAGGGCCGCGTTCACGCATCCGGAGTTCGTTGCAAAACTCTCGGCCTATCCATCCTCGGCAGTCGCCATGCCGCATCTCTTCCAGAAGGTCGGGGTGCCGGGCATCTGCGTCGCCTAGAGGAAAAGCCATGACCAAGCTCATCCATCCGGTGGCCGGCACACTCGCGCTCCTCACGATCGCGACCTTCTGGCTGTCGACGGCATTCAGCGAACTGTTTGCGTCCGAGGCAACCGTCATCGCGGTCAAGACGGCCATACCGTGGGGTCTCCTCTTGCTTATCCCCATGTTGGCGGTGACAGGAGGCTCGGGCTTCGCCTTGGCGAAGGGTGTGCGAACCGGCGTGATCGGCAAGAAGCTGAAGCGAATGCCGCTCATTGCCGCGAACGGTCTTCTGGTTCTCATCCCGGCGGCGCTGTTCCTCGCCTCCAAGGCCAAGGCAGGAGAGTTCGATACCGCCTTCTACGCGGTGCAGGCGCTGGAGCTGATAGCGGGCGCGACGAACATCACGCTGCTCGGTCTCAACATGCGCGACGGCATGAAGCTCACGCGGCGGCGGCGGAAACCTTCTTCGTCCTCGCAGGCGGCCGGCTCGAGCTAGATACCGAACGCTTGGTGCAGCGCCGCGCCGATGAGGATCAGCCCGGTCGCGACCTCCAGAAGCGTCGCGACGGCCGCTGTGCTCGACCCAAACCGGTCGAGGACAGCGACGGAGCCTTTGCGGAACAGGACCGCAAGGGCGACGACGATGCCAAGGGTAATCGCCACACCCGCCATCATCGCGACCGCGAAGACGAGGCCTGCCCATGGCACTCCGCGCGCAATCGCGAAAGTCATCACGAAAAGCGTCAGCGGACACGGGATGAGCCCCGCCATGACACCAACCGCTTCGCCTTCATGGGCAGTATGTTGGTGTCGGCCGCGCAGCGCGCGCCAGATCATCCAGACGCCGACGAGCCCGAGCAGCCCGCGGCTGAGGGCTTCCAGCGCCGGAGCGCGGCCGACGCTGCCCAGCGCGATCGAGACCAACGGCAACGCCAGCAGCGCAATCAGGACGGCAAGCGCGATATGCGTGAGGGAAAGCGCCAGCGATACCAGCAATCCACGCGACAGCCTCACCTGCGAGCCGGCGACATAGGCGGCAAGCAGCGTCTTGCTGTGGCCCGGCGTCAGCGCATGGGCGGCGCCAAACACCACACCCATCGGCAGCACGGCAAAAAGGGCGGGCCAACTGCCATCGGCGGCGAAGGATTTGAGATGCTGCGCCACCGCCAGATAGATTTCGCGCTGGTAATCAAAGAGCGCTTGTATCATCCATGCGCGTGCCCGTGACGGTGGCCGTCCGGCTCGGCCATGGCGAAGGGCAGATCCTCGCTGTCGGCGCCGGCCACCAGTTGCAGCCTGGCGCTGAATTCATGCGGCTCGGCCGGAGCGACCAGGCTCTGCAGATAATGGTGGTCGCCGCCGAGCGGCGACAGCGGCAGGCGCTCGACCCCGCCACCCGACCGCTCGATGGCGATGTTCGCCCGCAGGCCCTCGGCGTGGCGCGAGAGCCGCAGGCGCATGCGCTCGCCCTGCGGCGTGTCGACGATCTCCAGGAGCCCGCTGGCGAGCTTGCCGGACACCAGGAACGGGTCGGGCGCGTGATGGTGGCCACCTTCGGCCTGCGCCCCGGCAAAGCGCACCGTGACGACATCGAGGGCCGGGATGTGCGCGAAAAGCTCGGCTCTCAGCGACGCGGCGATGTTGTTCGCGGCGGCGAGCAGCAGCCCGTCATTGACAGCGATCGCCACGTCGACATGCAGCTTGTGGCCTAGCCACCGGGCCTTCGCCTCGACCAACTTGTCGATGCCCGCGACATGTTCGGCCGCGTGGTGGATTTCGGCGACGAGGCCGGGCTCCACCCCGTCCAGCATACGGGTCAGCACCGAGCGCGCCGACTGCCAGACGATGCCGAAAATGGCGAGGGTGATGATGAGGCCGATGATCGGGTCCGCCAGCGGAAAGCCGAGCCAGACGCCGATCGCGCCGATGACGACGGCGAGGCTGGTCAAGCCGTCGGTGCGGGCGTGATAGCCGTCGGCGATCAGCGCGGCGCTGTTGATCTCACGGCCGACGCGGATCCGGAATACGGCCACCGCCTCGTTGCCGAGGAAGCCGATGATGCCGGCAGCGGCAAGCCAGCCGAGGAACCGCACCGGCTGGGGGTTGAGCAGGCGGTCGATCGCCTCGTATCCGGCGACCAAGGCGCTCGCCAGGATGATGAGCACGATGGCGATGCCGGCGAGGTCCTCGACGCGGCCGAGGCCATAGGTGAAGGTCCTGGTCGGCTTGCGGCGCGCCAGCGCGAAGGCGATCCAGAGCGGTATGGCGGTGGTCGCGTCGGCAACGTTGTGGATGGTGTCGGCGAGCAGTGCCACGCTGCCCGAAAATACGACGACGACAAGTTGCAGCGCGGCCGTGAGCGCCAGGATCACGAACGACCATTTGATCGCCCAGATGCCGTGATCGGTCGTCGCGATCGTGGCGTCGATCACGCCATGCGTATGGCTGTGCGGACCGTGATGATCATGGCCGTGCCCGCCATGGCCATGACCATGTGACCCGAACCCGAACCAATCCAGAATTCTTGCCCACATGGCGGCCTCACAGATATTTGGTGAGCTGCTTCAGTTCCTTGAGCATATCCCTGGTCGGCTCGCCGCCTTCGACCAGGCAATGCTCCATATGATCGTGGATCAGTTCGCGCTTGGCGTTGCCGACCGCGCTTTCGACGGCATGAAGCTGTTGCGCGAGGTCCTGGCAGGAACGCCCCTGCTCGAACATGGTGAGCACGGCGGCCAGATGGCCGTGTGCGCGCTTGAGCCGGGCGATGATATCGGGATGCGAGCTGTGTATCGTCATGATCGATATCCTATCCCCCAGGGTAGGATATTACAATGGACCACCAGAGCCGCTGCCGACGCCTAACGGATTGGCCGCGGGTCTCGAGCGTCTGTCAGAACATCGCTTGGGAACAACTCGGAACCATGCCGTCGCGCGCGCCTTTCTTCTGGCAGGAGGAATATTCCGATGTCAGGCAATGAAAGCTCACGCGATGCCACTGATCACCTCTCGATCGGCGAGGATTTCGACGTCGCCCATTTCGCGAGGAAGTTCCAGCTTACGATCCCTGAGGCTCGGCAACTCTTTGCCAAATACGGCAATGATCGCGCGGTGCTGGAGCGCGAAGCCCACGCGCTTGGTTCACGCTCGAACGGCGACGACACGACGGACTAGAGCGCGCACCTGCTTGCTGCCCGCGAAATGCTGCGACATGGGCGATGACGCTGCGCATTCAAAGAGCCGATCATTGCCAGCGGACTTCAAAAGCCGCTAGTGACGCTTGAAGTACTGCACCTCGCGCTCGTGCTTCTCGGCGGCCTCCCGCGACTTGAAGGTGCCGAGGTTGCGGCGCTTGCCTGTCCTCGGATCGACCTTGCGCGAATAGAGACGGTATTCGCCGGATTTCAGCTTGCGGATCATGGCAGCCTCCTGTGACTTCGTGACTCTAACCTCCGGGGCTGTCCCGGGTTCCGGCAGGACCGAGCGTGATCCATTTCACGGAAGCGCCAAGCGAAATGTCGGAATCGACGCGCCAGCGACATAATTCGGTCGGATTATTTGTACTCAAATGACTTCCGCGACGTTATCTCTGCGTCGCGAGCGTGCAGGACTGGAGGAGGGTGAGATGGTGACGGCGAAGCTTCACGGTGTCGAACTCGTCAAGGGCCACAAGTGGACGGTGCGCGTAACCGCCTACGGCACCACGCTGATCTTCCCCTTCGAAGCCGAACAATATGCGCGCTCCTATGCCGACGGACAGGCTTTCCGCCTCGGCGTCGAAGTGGTCGAGCTGAAGGACTGCGCCTGAGGCTCCTTGCCCGTGCATGCCGCGACCGGAGCGGGTTCAAAACCGGCGGCCATTTGGGCACCTGGTCGCGGCACATCCGCTGGGCGCCAAATCGGACCTAAAGCGCGTCGCGATCTTTCAGATTCGCTCCCTGCGCTTTAGGTTTCTTGATTTTACGCATGTCTTTGTCCCGAAACCGGTTCCCACTTTCGGGAGACATGCTTTAGTGTCGCGTCGCTTTTGGCTTCCTTCCTCTCACTTCCAGAACGGATGGATCCCTTTTAGGTTTCGCCAAAGGGCCTTTGCGCCGCTCCAGCCATGTTCGGCGCGCGCCTGGCTCGCTCCGATCACCCAGCCGATGGCGCGCTGCGCGGTCGGATCGCCGGCGGTGGCATCCGTTCCCGGCAGCACCGTTTTGACAGTCGCGGCATCGTTCAAGTCCCCAAGGACCGTCTGAAGTTTCTTCATGCGCTTCAGGAACGGATCGACACGCTTTGCCGGGTAGAGCGAAGAGAAGAACTCGACTGCATAGCGCAGTTTCTTGAGTTCCTTGCGCAATTCGTGGCGCTGCTCTGGGTCAAGCGTCTCAATCCCGCGTGCGCGCTTGCGGACCCGCTTCCAGCGCTTGCCGAGCGCCTGGCCGGCCAACTGGGTGACCGGCTCTGCAAGCCGCGCGGTCTGGTCGAAATCCTGTGGAACGAGCCAGCCGCGTGTCTCCACGAACCGCGTCAGATCGATGAGGAACGCCTGCACACGCGCCCCGGCAAGCAGCTCGCGAAGGCGCTGGCGCACTTGCGTTGCCTGCCGTGAGAGCATGCCGGAAAGCGCGGCAAGACCTGGTTCATCCGGATGGGTTCCGGCCTCCCGCTGCACGATGTCGTTCGTCACCACATCGAGATCCCTTAGCCTCCCGACCTCCTGGCCAATCCAGCGCGCTTCGTCGTTAAGCCGTGTCATTTCCGGGCTCTCCAGCACCGGAGCGTAGACGGAGAACACGCTGCGCAAGCGGCGCAGGCCGATCCGCAACTGGTGCGGCCCTTCGGAATCCTCCAGCTTTCGGACCACCACGACATTGGTGGCGACCTGATCCAGGCACTCGCGCAAAATGTTGCGCGCCGCTTGCTCGGCGATCTCATCCGCATCGATCGCAACATCCTCGGCATTTCGAGGCGCCAGGAGCAGGTCGATCCGCCCCTCTTCTGCAAGGAGATAGCCGCGCGCCGCCTTGGAAAGCCGCGAGAACCTCAGCCCTCCATCGGGAAACAGCACATGCGCGATCTCGAACAATCCTGTCGGACTGCCTTCAAGGAGCTCGATCTCCACCTCGCTCAGGTCGGCCGACCGCCCCCCGGCGAGAATCTGGCCGACATCGACGGCCAGCTCCGCGCGGGTGCCGTCCGCAAGCGACAGTTCGCTGGCGGAACGCTTGATCACCGTCTCACAGACGGGCTGAAGCGGTGCGCCGTTGACGCATTGAAGGACCTCGTCGCGCACAGAGGCATCGGGAATCGCTTCAAGGCACACCCGACCTCCCGGCGCCGGGTTTTCCACCTCGCCGACCTGCGAAAGGCCACCGTGCAGTTCCGCTCTGGTCTTGACGGTCTGGACCCAGCGCCGCCCGTCGCGCCTGAGTCTCAACGCTATCCCCGCCTTCTTCAGCGCGTGTTCTGAGGTATCCAGATAGATGCTTCTCAGCGTTTTCGTCGTTGGGCTGCCTTTGGCCAGTCCCGACGCCTTGACGCGCACCCAGAATTCCTTGGGTGACGCTTCGTCGAGGATGAATTTCAGCTCGACTTCGCTCATGTGACGGATTTGTGCCAGTTCGGTTCCAGTCCTAACCCATCCGGCACGGACCGGCAACTGACCGTGGGGGGCCGGCGCCCTTCCGGTATGTGGTCGTGATTGTCTTAAGCGCCGTCATGCCCTTGCTGGCCAACCCCTGTTCGTGCAGCCGTTCGCGCAAATTCAGGTAGGCTTCACAAATCCGTTGCGACGGTTTCGTACATAAGGGAGGGGGCTTGTTTTCGAGACTACTCTCTGGAAGAGGATGGGAAAATGGCCAAGATCCCCGGCAAGACCGAAACGATCGAAAACACGGAATCCGCTACCTACGAGCCGTCCCAGGCTACCGAGCAGGTTCGCGCTGTCGCCGAGCAGGGCGTCGAGCAGGCGAAGGAAGCATTTTCCAAACTGGAATCGAACACCGAAACGACTCAAAAGGCTTTTGAGTCGACCCTTGAAGTGGCCAAGACAACCCGCAACGAGGTGTCACTGAAGACGATTGCCGTTCTGCGAGCCAATGCCGAAGCCGGCTTCAAGCACCTCGAAGCCCTGGTTGCCGTGAAGTCGCCGTCCGAGTTCTTCGAGCTGCAGGCCGCTTTCGTGAACAAACAGATTGACGCTTCCATCGAGCAGGCCAAGACCCTGCAGGCGGTGATGTTGAGAGCTGGTGAGGACGTATCCAAGCCGATCAAGGATGCCTTCGAAAAGGCCTTGAAGGACCTCAAGGCCGCTTGATGCTCGGGCAGTGAAGGCCCTCGGGAGCCGGCGCCGCGTTTGATCAACTGAAGGGCCGGCGTCCGAAGCCGAGCAATGTGCGCGCTCCTATGCCGACGGACAGGCCTTCCGCCTCGGCGTCGAAGTGGTCGAGCTGAAGGACTGCGCCTAAGAGCGATTCCAGGAAAAGTGTGCAGCGGTTTTCCGTCTGGAATTGCTCCAAGGATTATCGGCGCACGACCGCAACCAGACGGGCGCAGAGCGCCAGATTGACGGTCGCGGCCAATGCGAGCGTCATCAGCACGAGGTCGCAGCCGCCCGTCCCTAAAAGCAACGCCCCGATCGAAGGAGCCGCCGCCTGGACGATCAGACTCGGCGTGGCGAGCTTGCCCATGAGCGCGGCGTATTGCTGAGGGTCGAACAGCACCAGCGGCAGAGCGCCGCGCGCAATGGTATGAATGCCGTTGCCGGCGCCGTAAAGGATCAATGCCAAGGCGATGAGCGTCTGGCTTGCCAGGAGCAGCCAGACCCCAGCCGCAAGCAGCGACACCGACGCCAGCATCGTCCAGATCGGATGATGGCGGTTGCGGCCGATCAGCATTTCGGCCACCCGCGCGCCGACCTGCGACGGGCCGACGAGGGCGCCAAGGCCGACCGCGACCGCCAGGCTCACCCCGCGCAGTTGCAGGAGAGTGAGGAGGTGGACGGAGAGCATCGATGCAATCAGCGCCGATACGGTCTGGATGGAGGCAAGGAGGATGAAGCGTGTGCTCGCCCGGCCCGTGGTCGACGCCTGCTTCCGCTCGGCTGTTGCCGGCGCCGGCGTTGAGACCGGTGGCGGCGGCGGTATCACCCAAAGGTGAAGCGGCAGGCAGATCAACAGATGGATTGCCGCGTAAGAGAGGCACGTGACGCGCCATCCTTCATGCGCGACGAGAAAAGCGCTGAGCGGCCAGCAAACCGTGCTGGCGAAGCCGCCGAACAGCGTCAGGTTGGTGATCGCGCCGCGGGCGCCTTGCCCATAGAGGCGGCCGAGCGTGGCGAAGCCGGCATCGTAGAGGCCGCTCGACATGCCCAAGCCCATGAACAGCCAGGCCAGCAGGTAAAGCGGATAGACGGTGGCCGCCGCCAGCAGCAGGTGAGCGGCGGCCAGGAGCAAGGAACTCGCGGCAAGCACCGGCCGGCCGCCGTGACGCTGGATCAGCCGGCCGATGATGGGCGACGCCAGCCCGGCAAGCAGGAGTCCGCAGGAGAGCCCGGCAACGACCGAAGCCAGCGACCAGCCCGTCTCGGCGGCGATCGGCGCGGCGAGCACCGCGGGCAGATAGTAGGACGATCCCCAGGCGAGGATCTGCGTGATGCCAAGCGCCGAGACGAGGACATGGCGGCTGCGGGCGACCGGCGCGCGAGCTTCCGCCTTCACGGATTGCTCAAAGCCCATTATCTATCGTGCTCAAAATGGGGGATCGCATGCGCATCGCGGTGATCGACGAAACCGAGGCAACGGCTCAACTCGGCGCTCTTGCCGAGATCTTGATGCAGACCATTGAGGACGGCGCGCTGGTCGGCTTCGTCCTGCCGTTCGGCGCCGAGCAGGCGCAGGCTTATTGGCAGGGCATCTTCGACTCCTTGGCGGACGGAGAACGCCTCCTCATCTGCGCCTATGTCGATGACAACCTCGTCGGCACCGTCCAGCTCTACCTGTCGCCGGAACCGAATGCCCTGCACCGGGCAGAGGTCTACAAGCTTCTCGTGCATCGGGGCTTCCAGCGGCAAGGCATCGGCTCCGCCCTCATGGCATTCATCGAAGACGAGGCAAGAAAGAGAAATCGCTCCCTGCTCCTTCTCGACACCGCCGAGGGCGGTGCGAGCGAGCGGCTCTACCGGCGCATGAACTGGCGGGAAGTCGGTGTCGTGCCGCATCACTTCGTCGATCCGTTCGGCAAACCACGAGCCTCGATCTACTTCATGAAGCATCTGGCGCCTTAGGACAGTCCAGCTGAACCGACTGGACCTGGATCTCATTCCATCCTAGGCCGGCGGCGCATATGCGACCTTCTCGCCGTCTTCCTTGACGAACTCCGCTACCGGATTGTCGAGCAGCGGCAGCACCGCCTCCGACGGCCGGCAGAGCCTTGCGCCCTTTGACGTCTCGACGATCGGCCGGTTGATGAGGATCGGATGGGCGAGCATAAAATCGATCAGCTCATCGTCGCTCCATTTCGGATCGCCGAGGCCAAGCTCGGCGTAAGGCGTCCCCTTCTCCCTGAGCAGCTCGCGCGGGGTGATCCCCATCGCCGCGATCAGCTCGAGCAGCCGTGCGCGGCCCGGCGGCGTCTTCAGATATTCGATAACGATCGGCTCCTCGCCGCTGGCGCGGATCATGGCGAGCGTGTTGCGCAAGGTGCCGCAGGCGGGGTTGTGGTAGATCGTGACCGTCATGGCTTCGCTTTCGATGGCTGGGCTTTCGATGGCTGGGAATGCTGAACGGTTTCGGACCGCAGCAGCCAGCCCATCAGCGCCAACGCGACCAAGGCGCCGAGCAGCTCGGCGATGATGAAGCCTGGCAGATCGATCGGCCTGATGCCTGAAAACGTGTTGGTGAGCGAGCGCGCCAGCGCGACGGCCGGATTGGCGAAGGACGTGGATGCGGTGAACCAGTAGGCGGCGGTGATGTAGAGGCCGACCAGCCATGGCACGGCTCGCCGCTCGAAGCGGAGGCCGGCGAGAATGACGGCGACAAGGCCGAATGTCGCGACCGTTTCGGAGAACCATTGCGCTGGTCCGGCGCGGAGCTTCGTCGCGATCTCCAGCACCGGCAGGGCGAACATGAGATGCGCCGCGATCGTGCCGACGATGCCGCCCAGGAACTGCGCGGCGAGATAGGCCGGCAGATCGCGGGCCGGCAGGGTCCGGTTCAGGCAGAACACCAGCGAAACGGCGGGGTTGAAATGGGCGCCCGAGACCGGCCCGAGGACGGTGATCAGCACCACCAGCATGGCGCCGGTCGCGAGCGTGTTGCCGAGCAGCGCCAGCGCCGTGTCGTGCGTCAAGGTCTCGGCCATGATGCCGGAACCGACCACTGTCGCCACCAAAAGACCGGTGCCCAGGGCTTCGGCGGCGAAGCGGCGCGGCAGATCGAAGGTTGCCGTTCCCACGCCGCCCGGATCGCTCGCGTCGATCGGCTCGATGATCATTGCCGGATCCCCTCGCCCGGCTGACAGCAAGGTGCCGCCAACGCCGGCGCGCAGATTTCCGGACGGCCCGAGCAGCAATCCTCCATCAGGAACCGGATCAGGCCGGACAGCGCATCGTACTCGGCGCTGTAGACGATCGAACGCGCATCGCGCCGCGCCGTGACCAGGCCCGCTCGCTCCATTTCCTTGAGATGGAAGCTGACATTGGACGGCGAGACCTCGACCTGTTCGGCAAGCGAACCGGCGGCGATGCCGTCCGGCCCGGCAACGACCAGCAATCGAAGCAGCCTGAGCCGCGTCTCCTGCGACAGCGCGCCAAAAGCGATCAGGGCTTGACGTCCATCCATGTTTCAATAATCCTTGAAATATCGAAATGAGGAGTAGCCGACATGCTTTCTCCTGACAACCGGAAAATCGCTCCTGCCCTTCCACTGGAGCCATCCGACCTGACCATCGGAGACCTGCTCGATGCGCTGGCCGACCACAAGGACAAGCCGCTGGTGTTCCGCTATGACGGCCGGCCGGTAAAGCCGGGCTACCACGTGACGGAGGTCAAGGCGGGGCAGTTCTCGGCGCTGGATTGCGGGGCAAACCCCGAATCCTGGTCGGAAATTTTCGTGCAGCTATGGGACGTCGACGAAGGCGGACCGGTCTACATGCCGGCCGGCAAGTTCGCTGCCATCATCCGCAAGGTTGCCGATCACGTGGCGCTCGATCAGTCCGCCAGGCTGACCTTCGAAGTCAGCGACGGCATCCGGCCGATGGAGCTTCACCGGGCAACGCGGCCGACGCTGGTCGGCGATGCCGTCGAGGTCGAGCTGGCGCCGCGGCCGGCAAGCTGCAAGCCGCGCGATCGATGGCTGGAAGAGCAGAAGGCGGCGAGCCCATCCTGTTGTTCGCCTGGGATCGGCAAAGCCTGCTGTGGCTGAAATCTCGTCGTGCTCTTCGAACTCAATTGAATTTATAGCTGAAGCCGAATTGGACGGAGTCGGTCCGCAGCGCGTGGCGTTGTTCCCCAAAGATCGGGGACACTTGGGCTACCGCTTTGCCATAGTCGGCATGGCGGTATTCGACCCGCACCGACCAGTCCCTTGCAAGGGCGTACTCAAGACCGGCGCCAACGATGACTCCGGTGCGGGTTGCGGAAAATGCGAACTTGGTAACAGGTGGCAACTCGGCCATCCAATAGTCAAATTTCGCCACGCTGACGCCGGCAGTGCCGTATAGCAGCATCCGATCGAAGGCAGCCCCCACCCGCGCGCGTGCCGAGCCTTGCCAACGCGAGGTCGCCGAGCCCCCGAACGCGGGCAAGCCACCCACCGTCTGGCTGGAAGCCTCGGCGTTGGAAAGACCCCAATCGACTTCGATGCCGATCACAAAAGGCGCGTCGATCTGCCAGTTGTAGCCCAGATGCAATCCACCGGTCACGCCGCCGCCGGAGTATGCGGTGGGGCCGATAAAGGTGTTTCCGGGATTGCCGCTTTCCCAGCGTCCGGATGGCCCAAGCCAGCCTATGTCACTCCCGACATAAGCGCCGCTCCAGTCGAAAGCCTCCGGTGCGGCCTGGACGTCGGCCGCATGGGCGGCCGGCTGGCCGGCAAGCGTCGCCAGCGCGCAAGCGAGCACCACGCCCGAGACGAAATTTCCGTGTCGCATAGAATATGTTCCCGCAGGATTTCAGAAATGGCGGGACAATAGGCGACGAATCGCCGGCGGGCTTGGAACCCACACGACCGCACCTTGGACCGGGCGCGACTGTGGCTCAGCTATCGGCGGAACTGTGGCAGCCGGGCCGCGCGCAGGCCCCGCCCACGGGCGATCTCCACAGCCTCGCCATTGTCGGCCAGCGTCAGCGCCAGGAGGTCCTGGATATGCGCGGCCAGCCCGAGCTGCAGTTCCGGCGATGCGAGAGCGCCGGCATTGTTGATCATGCAGGCATAGCCGATGAGGAGGCGAAGCGCTTCGCGGCCAGCGTCGATCGAGCTCACCAGCGGTCGGTCGAAGCCCGGCGCGATCGAAGCAAGCGCCGCCCGTGGCACGTAGAGACTGAGATAGCGACCGGAATCGACCAGCGTGTGGATGGCGGGTTCGCTGGTCAGCATCATCACCGCCTGGCCGGGCAAGGTCAGCGCCTCGCGGTTGCGCTGCACCGAGCGGCCGCGCCCGGCAAGCACCGCAATCAGCATGACCATGTCGCCGGCGTTCTTCAGGTGCTGCTGCCTGATCCGGTAATGAGCATTGCTGCGGGCGCCGGTCGACAGGCTGACGCCCGGCAGCGACCGCAAGGTCACGTCGGCCCGGAACGGCTCATCGCCGAACGGCTCGATCTCCAGGTTGAAGAGCTTTTGCCCATAGAATTCGAGCCAGGTGCCCAGCCTGTCGCGCGGCGGCACGCTCATCGTGGACAGATGCAAGGGCGCTCCAGGCGCAATCTTCCCGGTATTTGGCAAGCCCACCACCCCGCCGCCCCTCCGGCGGCACGAAATGCCGTCTATGTTTCGGCGGGACGGGCCGCCTTGTCAAACGGCCTGCTGGATCGGCGTCGCGGCGCGCGGCCGATGGCTACAACCTGAGACCGCTTGAACGCATCTACGGATTGCGCGATTGTCGAAGCGCTCCCAGAGATACGAACACCAATGACCCAAACGAAAAAGGCACCACCGTTCGTGCCGACAGAGTTCCACGTAACGATTGTCGATGACGAGCAAGGCGCCCTTGGCATCCTCTCCATACAGACACCAGGCGGGCTGCTGGACGTTGCGCTGGATCGGGAAGCAGCCGAAGCCCTCATCAGGGCTGCGTCCAGGCTTCAAGCGAAGCTGGACGAAAAGGTCAGCTAGATATTTCAAGCTGACCCATAACCTAAATTAGCGATCACTTGTATTTCTCGCAAATCAGGATCATGCTTGGCCTACGCAAGGGTGGCACTGATGCGCAGCGGGTGGGTGGTTCAGTAAGGGGTAAAGCGTGATGGAACTTGCGGTCTGCTATGATCACAGCGGAATCGATCTGGCTTGGTCGATCTTCCTCGGCACCACGGCGGTTTTGATGGTCATGGCGCCATTGGCCGTCGCACGGCTGGTCGCGATATCGCGGGCGGATTCAGTCGGACGGCTTCAGATCGCTTAGAGCAATTCCGGGAAAAGTGCGCAGCGGTTGTCCGTCCGAAGTTACGCAAAAACAAAGGCTTAGAGCGGTTCGGCGATGCTGTGAAACGCTGAACCGATCTAGCAGCCTGAGGGGAATTGCTGGTTAGGACGAGCTCACCTTCGGCATCGTTATGTCACCGAACAGCGCCGAGCAGTCGATCTCGTCGCGGAAAAGCGCGTCGGGATCGAGCACCAGCCACGACGTATGTGTACGAAGGTTCCTCAGCCTGGCGTTCTTTTCCGCGCGCGCCTGGCGCTCCGCCTCGGCAAGCGAGGTCAGGGCCGGCCTTTCGGCCTTGTATGGGCTCCTCGACATAGCGACACAGAACGCAATCGCCCCGCTTTGCGTTCCCTGGCGGCGCAACGCCGTGCGGTATGGTCGCTCGACCTTATGTCTCTCTGAAATAGCGGGCGCCGCGACCGGCAAGGGCGATGGCAAGCGAGGAACCCGCAAGGCCGCCTCCGACAATGATCAAGATCGTAATCGGTACCACGAACGGACTTGCCATCGGGGCCTTCAGATCGGCAAAGGCGGATCCGTGAAATCGGGCGGTGAACGAATCTCGGCCAGGGAGCGGACCTGCAGCCCGTCCCTGAAATTAGCGGGATCGAGCCAGGCCTCCAAGGCGGCGCGATTGGCCGGCCATTCACGCGAAAGCATTGAATACATCGGGATGTCGCAGGGCTTGCCCTTCAGGAACAGGCCCTGGCGATGCGTGCCCTCGTAAACGAAGCCGAGCCGCACGGCGGCCGCGCGCGAACGTTGGTTGGTCGATGTGCATGTCCATTCGAGGCGCCGGTAGCCGAGATCGTCGAAGACATGGCGCAGGATGAGGTAGAGCGCCTCGGTGGCGAGCCGCGTGCGCTGCAGCGGCGGCGTATAGAGCACATATCCGAGTTCGACGACATGGTGCACCGGCCTGGCTTCCATCAGGCAGAGCCACCCCAGCGCTTCACCGTCGGGACCGTCGACCGCGAAGAATGCGCGCTTGGGGTCCGCCACCAGCGCGGCGACATGCTCGGCGAAGGCCTGCTCGGTGGCAAAAGGTCCCACCTTCATGTCTATCCAGGTGGCCTCGGTGTGCTCGTCATGCGAGAGCCGATAGAGCCTTGCCGCATCACGTCCGGCCTCGAGCGGGCGCAAGCGCCCGCAACGGCCTTCGACCAGGACGGCGACTGGAACCGGCGCATCGCCCGACGGGGTTGCCTCGGCATTTGCCGCGGCTTGCTCAATCTTGCCTGCCCGCATCCTGCTCTCCCTTGGTGCGTGCCTTGCCATGCGGCGATAATGGCGTCCGCGGCCTCCCCTCTTCCGGCGCGGGATAGATATTGCACAATTCTCCGGAGAATGGCTGCTCGGCCAGCCATCGGCGGCCAAGATGCTCGAGCGCGCCGGCCAAATCGCCCGGCAGCCGGCGTTTCAGGATCTTCAGCACCGGAGCGCCTCTCCCTGCATGACGTCTTCACTCCGGCCGCTGGTTCAACCTGGACGGATGGCCGCCCCAACGGCCGACTAGTTCCAATAACGGAACACCCTGCCCATTCGATTGGGCATCAAGAAAATGTCCTCCGCATGCGAGAAGCCGGCATCCCGCCCTAAGCGAAGCCAGGTTCGCGAGGTTTCGGGGAAATCGGCCAGAAGCATATGCCTTTCCATCGATGCGAATTCCTCGTCGGAAACGGCCGACCATTTGTCGCGCAGCAAGGAGAAGCGCGCGAGCCAGGCGGCGCGATCCTCTCCCTCGAACAGCGCCGGCTCCCAGATCACGAACAGGCCCATGCCGCCCAGGGCCCTGTGGGCGTTGCGCATCAGCCTTGCCTTGGCCGCCGTCGGCAGATGGTGCAGCGACATGCCGATCCAGATCACGTCGATCGGCTCCGACCACTTCGCCATTGCCGGCGCGAAATCGCAGCAGCGCAGCTCGACGGGGCAAGGAAGGGCCTGCAGCTCCCGGGCCGCCAACCGCAGCGATGCCTCGGACAAGTCGATACCGACATAGTTGCCTATCGCGGTCGTCCTCAGCATCGCGGCGGAGGCACTGGCATCTCCGCACGCCACGTCTAGGAAGCGGAATGAGGCGGGCGCTTGCTCGACAAGCAAGTCGCGCAGAAGGTGATAGATTTCCTGATGGAACATCAGGTTCGCGCCGACGATCCTGCGGTAGGTTTCAAGCTCGCTGTTGAACATGTCCTGAGCGCCGGCAGCTCCATTGTCCGTCGTTGCCAGACCGCTTTCAGTCGACGCACTTGCCATGATGTCCTCCCAGGGAACCTCGATGGAACAACGCTAGGCGGCGGCCCCCGCCGCATGGAGATGCAAGGCGCGGAACACCGCGGTGTGGCCAGGAGTCGCAATGGAGAGCTTCATGCCCAGTTCATGCATGCGCCCTGAGAGCCAGGCGACCTCGATGGGCTTGCCTCTTTCAAGGTCGTTGGCCATCGATGATTTCACATGCGGTGGGAATGCGGTCCATCTCGTGATGACGCGTTCCTCGAATCCTTCCGCCATCGGATGACCGGCCGCGGCGGCAACCGCCATCCCCTCGTCCCGCAATTGCTCGACGAAGATCCGCGCCTCGGGATCGCCAAGGATTGGACCAATGCCCGAGCGCATGAGCGACGTCGCGCCGGAGAAGGCTGCAAGCGTCACGAACTTCTCCCAGAGCACGCTGTCGATGTCGGCGACCGGCTTCAGTTCGAGCCCTACTGCCCGATCGCAAAGCGCTTGAAGCTCGCGGATCAGAGGCTCACGATGACCGCCGACGAGAATTTGCTGCAGCCCGCCCGCATGGACGACCTCTCCGGGTCTGCCGATGAAGCCGGAAAGATAGGTGGCGCCACCGATAACCTTGTCGTCGCGAACATGGCGACGCAGCAATTCGATGCTGTCGATGCCGTTTTGCAGAGTCACGACGCGGGTGTTCCTGGCAATCAGTGGTCCGAGCGCCGCGGCGGCCTTCTCGCCGTCGTAGAGCTTGACCGCGAAGATCACGAGATCGACGGGGCCGATGTCGGCCGGAGAAGCGCTTGCGGATACGGTGGGCAGGAAAATATTGCCGGCGTCGCTGTGAATTCGCAGGCCACCCTGGCGCATGGCCTCCAGGTGCGCGCCGCGAGCAATGAAGCTGACGTCGCCTCCCGCCTCGGCGAGCCTGGCCCCGATGTAACCGCCGATGCCGCCCGCACCCATCATTGCGATCCGCATGCCGTCCCCTCGACGCCGGCTGATGCCATCGCCGCGTAATGCCGCAGCGGGCTCGCAGCCATGATAATATTAGCAGATACTCAATAAATCGACCAGCCGGCTCGACAGCCGCCCGATTAACCTTCCTCGGGAAGCCGGACCAAGGTCTGTGTCGCAATCGCCGCGACTGGCCTATAGTCTTGGCCGGCGGCGGGGTGAATCACGCGGATGCTCAGGGAGATCTTGAAACGACTTGTGCAAGTCTGGAGCGGGCTGTCGCTGGCCTGGCAGTTCGTGATTGCCGGCGGCATCGGGCTTTTGGCGGTGATGCTCGTGGTTGGCCTTTGGGTAACGTCGCAGATCCGCGAGGGGGTGATGCACAACTCCGCCACCACGACAGCGCTCTATGTCGACAGCGTCATCGCACCGCTGCTGCCGGACCTGCGCAAGAGCCGCGAGCTCGACGACTCGGTCAAGCGGGCGCTGGACGAAACGCTCGGCCAGGGCGCGCTCGGAAAGAGGCTGGTGTCGTTCAAGCTGTGGCGGCGCGACGGCACGGTGCTCTACGCCGACGACTCGGCTCTGATCGGCAAGAACTTTCCCCCCAACCTCAACCTGAAGTCGGCTTTCGCCGGCAATGTCGTGGCTGAATACAACAATCTCACCGACGACCCCGAAACCAACGAGGAGAAAGTTGTGAACGCGCCGCTGTTCGAGATCTACAATCCGGTGCGCGAGCCATGGTCGGGTGAAGTGGTGGCGGTGTCCGAATTCTACGAGATCGCCGACGATTTCCAGGAGACGCTGAACTCGGCGCTGAGATCGACCTGGCTGGTGGTGGCCAGCGCCACCGCGACCTCGCTCGCGCTGTTGTCGGGCATCGTCTTTCGCGGCAGCCGCACCATCCAGACACAGCGCGCCGCGCTGGAGGCCAAGGTTACCGAGTTGCAGTCGGCACTTGCGCAGAATTCGTCGCTGCGCCAGCGCGTGCAGCGCGCCTCGCGCCGCGCCACCGCCATCAACGAGCGGTATCTGAGGCGCATCGGCGCCGACCTGCATGACGGGCCGGCGCAACTGGTGGCGCTTGCCGCGCTCAGGATGGACAGCCCGATCCTGGTCGACCCCGCGACGCCGAAACCGCAGCGCGAGGCCGAGATCGCCGGCATCCACAAAACGCTCGGCGAGGCGATGCGCGAGATACGCGGCATCTGCAACGGCCTCGTGCTGCCGCAGATCGAGACCCAGGCGGTGGCCGACATACTGCGGCTGGCCGTGGCCGAGCATGAGCGCCGCACGAACACCAAAGTGTTGCTGACGCTGCCGGAGCGCTTGCCGGAACTCGGCACCTCGGAGAAGATCAGCATCTATCGTTTCGTGCAGGAAGGGCTGAACAACGCTTACCGACACGGCAAGGGCAAGGGCCAGCAGGTGAGAGCCACGATGAAGGGCGGCAAGCTGGTGGTGGAGGTGCAGGACACTGGTCCAGGCTTCAACCCCGCAAGGAGCGAAGGCCTCGGGCTTGCCGGGCTCAGGGAGCGTATCGAAAGCATTGGCGGGCAGTTCGAGACGCTGTCAGGCCCCGGGGGAACGAGACTGGTAATCACATTGTCTGTCGAGGAGCAGCCGTGACCGCACCCATCCGTATAGCCATTGTCGACGACCATCCGCTGTTTCGCGAGGGCGTGGCGCGCAGCCTCGGCGAGATCGGCGGCTTCGAACTTGTGGGCGAAGGCGCCAGCGCCGAGGATGCCGAAAGGCTGGTCCGCGCCAGCGCTCCCGATATCCTGATGCTCGACATCAGCATGCCGGGCGGCGGCCTCAACGCGCTGGCCAGCATCCTGGCGGCGGCGCCCGAGCAGAAGATCGTCATGCTGACGGTTTCGGAAACCAATTCCGACGTCGCCCAGGCGCTCAAGGCCGGTGCGCGCGGCTATGTGCTGAAGGGCGTCGGCTCAAAGTCGCTGGCCGAGATCCTGCGCGATGTCGCCACCGGCCAGAGCTATGTCTCGCCGACACTCTCGGCCCGGCTGCTGTCGGACCTGTTGCAGCCCACCGGCCGCAAGCCCGACCCGCTCAGCCAGCTCACCGGCCGCGAGGCCGAGATCCTGAAGCTGGTGGCCGAGGGCTTGAGCAACAAGGAAGTCGCCGCCCGGCTGGCGCTGCAGGAAAAGACAGTCAAGCACCACATGACCAGGGTGCTGGCCAAGCTCAACGTGCGCAACCGCACGGAAGCGGCGCTGCTGATGCATGAGGCGAAAGACAGGCAATAAGTTTAGGCAGTAGGGAATAGGCAGTAGGGATTGGGGACTAGGCAGACTGCCTACTGCCTACTGCCTATTCCCTAAAACGCAATCACCCCCGTCTCCGGAAGACGGGGGTGACATGCGAGGGTGCGGGAAAAGGGGGTAGCTTCTCTCAACCCTCACAAGTTCAGCAGGCGGGCGAAATCCTCCCGCGTCGCCTGGCGCTCGACGATGGTGCGGCCTTGCGCATCCGTCATCTCGAAGCGGCCGGCGTCGATCTCTTCCTTCATGCCGTTGCGGTGGATGACGGTGATCTTGTTGCCGTCGACCTCGACCGTGTCGCCGGTCGCGGCATTGACATGTCTGCCCTTGCTGCCAGGACTGGTGTTGCCCTTGCCGCTGTTGTTCCCAGGACCGGCATTGGCATTGCCGCCACCGGCATTGCCGTTGCTCGAATTGCCACCGCTGTTGCCGCCGCCATTGCCCCCACCATTGCCACCCCCGCCGTTGCTGCCGCCGTTGCCGTTGCCGGCATAAGCTGTGGCCACGACGAACTTGGCAGCGACATCGGGTGTGAAATGATAGGTCGCGACAACAAGCGCCAGCGCGTTTGCGGCGCGCAGCGTGAGGCGGGCAAACCTCTTGAAGGCGGGTCGGCGCATGCTGTCCTTTTTATGCCGGTTCCGTCTCGGCCTTGCCGAAGTTCCGCTCTCAGCCCGACCAAGGCGGAACCGGTGTCTTGACGGCGCAAGGATTCACATTCGGGTGAGCCGACGGAAGTGGCCCACGACCCATGCCATATCCGGTCGGACCTTTTTTGCGGCCGCTTGGGGACCATCGTCGCAACCAGTGGGAGAAACAGCTCCGCCCGCAACCGCCGCCGCGTTAACCAAATCGCTTGGAAAATGGCCGGCAATTCTCTATGACTGAGGTCTGCGAGAACCGCGCGGACGCCCATACGAGCCGCGGCACACTACGGTGCAGGTGTCCCCGTTGGACGCAAAAAGTGTCGTAAAGCTTTGTTTTTGCGCATGAATCATTTTCCCCGGCCTGGGGGCCATGCGCCAAGGGTCCGCTTCCGGCATTTGTCCCAAGGACCAAAAAAGTACCCCCGCCAAAAGGCGGGGGCAAGGTGAGCAGCGAGAGTTCTGTCGTAAGACGATCAGGACCGAAGAGACGAAGCAAAAGGTGGCAACCTGATTTTGCAGCGCTAGCCTTTGGTCCCTTGAAGATCTAATCCAGATAGAACCTCGCTCTCACAAACTCTTCAGGCGATTGAGATCGGCCATAGTGGCCTTGCGCTCGACGATGGTACGACCAAACTTGTCCTCCATCCTGAACCTGCCGTTCTCGATCGTCTCCTTCATTCCGTTGCGGTGCGTGACCTGAATGCCGTTACTGCTGACCTCGACCTTGTCGCCGGTCGCGGCGTTCACATGATCGTCGACGTCGGCGGTGCTGCTTGCGGCACTGTTGGAAGCGCTGTTCGTTGCGCCCTTGCTGTTGCCACTGTTTCCGCCACTGCTGCTGTTG
>NZ_RZSC01000109.1:0-12304 GCF_003998155.1 Mesorhizobium sp. M1E.F.Ca.ET.063.01.1.1 | reverse complement strand
TTTCAGCGCCCTCCTGATTCGGCTGATATGGACATCGACGGTGCGTGCACCGACATGAATGTTGGGCGGCCAGGCCGCCCCGATAAGCTCGTCCCGGCTGAAGACCTTGCCGGGGGCCTCAATCATAAGCCGCAGCACGTTGAACTCGATCCGTCCGAGATGGATGTCGTGGCCATTACCGCGAACCCGACGGGCATCGAGCTTCATCTCCAGGCCTCCACAACAAATCCAACTGTCGTTTTCAACCCCGTTCGAACCACGCTTGGTCAGCCCGAGCCTCGCCCGCAGGCAGTCGAGCAGCTTGGCCGGAGCCACCGGCCGCACAAAGCTCTCAACGCCTGCCTTCAAGAGATCGAGGTGCTGGTGCTCGGCGCCAGGCGCGATCAGGGCGATGATGGGCAGGTCGGTGGTGCGCGGTTCCCGCTTGAGGTGGGCGCAAATTGCGGACCCGTTTATGCTGGCTGGGTCGCAATCCAGCACTACGGCCTGAAGCTCCCGTTGTTCGGCCAAGGCCAGCGCAGCCTTCGCGCCGTCTGCCGTCTCACTGCTGAAACCGTCCACCTCCAGTATGTGACTGTAGAGCAGATAGAACTCGGCATCTTGCGAGCAGATCAGGACCAGCGGCTTCTTCATCAGCGATACCCCAACAACCTGGTCGGCCTCGAGCCCCTGGATCGAGGGGACTGGCCAACAAAGTTTCTCGGGTCCGTCATGGTGGCCTTTCTCGAAAATCGCGCCCATCATGCCAGCGCCACGTGGGGAAAGGTTTCGATGACTGAAATCGCATCGTCGACCAGCTTCGTACCAGCCGTGGCGAGCTTCAGGAGCGTCTCGAAGCCAAACCGGTGGACATCGCGCAGCGTTTTGGACAAAACGACCAGCCGTCCGGTCGTGAAAAGCACCCGACCAAAACCCTCATGGCTCACCTGGATCATCGGCGATGCCATAAGGCCGCAGCGCTCCTCGATCGCAAGCCCGATGGCGGCGTAGTACTTGTCGAGCCTCCACAGCACGTCCGGATCGGGATCTCCGATGATCGGGATCGCTCGGCGCTGTTCCTTGGTAATGATGAAGTCGCCCAGCAGCTCGGCGTCCGCTTTGCGTTCCCACGAGCCATAGGAATCCTGAGCACGGATCAGCCGCACGAGGCATTTGACGAACGGGGTGCAAAGAGCCGCCTCGTCTTCGGTGACAGCTGGGGGGATTGCGGGGTCAGACATTTGGCGTCCTCCTATCAGTCCTCGTCCTCGAAGGACGGTTTCGTTTCGGCAACGCCCGCTTGCGCCAGCACCTTGCGCAGCCAGGGCGGAGGACACGTCCTGAGCATCATCTGCGTGCGCAACAGCACCTCTTGGATGGATTGGGGCTCCGCCACTTTGATCGGGTGGATTTTTGCCGCGACAACCTTGGCTGCCGAAGGTCCGCCAATCGCCAGACAAAACAGCAGATGACAGCCTTTCAGCGCATCCACCTTGGGCGTGATGCGGTCATCGCCCTCGGCCCGATGCTCCCCGCTTTCATCCGAAACGTCATCGAAGGCCACGGCTTCGACGAGATTCCATTCCTCGCGCGTCACGTCGTAGACAGCAAAGCGCCTGGCCGACCCGAAATGGGCATTGAGGTTCTGCATGTCATGAGTGGCGATCGCAACGCGCAATGCGCCCGCACGTCGTTCAGGCATCGGGGCGAAAACCTCATTACTGACCAGCGAGAGGCGGCGAACAGCGTTCATGTGATATTTCTCGATTACGGAGTGGATCAAGCGCCTCAGGAGTGGGCGCGTGTTGGTTGGCCTGGAAGATGTTGGCGACCTCGAAGATCAGGTCGCGGGTGCCCTGATAGAGAATTGCGAGCTTGTGCTGGCTGCCTAGTCGATCGAAGACCGGGAACCCGATGCGCATGAGCGGAATTCCGAGCCGCTCCGATGCTTGGCGCCCGTGCGAATGCGTGACAAGCAGGTCAGCACCGACGGCAAGACTTTCCAGATCGCCGAGATCGCCGATCTGAACCGAAACCGCCGGGACTTTCTTGAGAATTTTAGACCTGTCGGTCGTTGTGACGGCCGCGGCTATCTCGGAGCCGAGGCCAGCAAAGAAGGCTGCGAGTTGGAACAGCTGGTCTGGTTCGGCAGCGATGGCAATTTTCTTGCCGCCGAAATGGAAATGTCCGTCGAGCATCGCGTCCTGCAATTGCGCCCGGCGCCGGCGCACGCGGGCCGGTACCGCCGCGCCCGAAATCGCAGACAGCAGCGACACGAAGCGGTCCGTGTCCTGCAGCCCAGTCAGTGACTGGAACAACACGTAAGGCACGCCGGTCAACCCGTGCAGCACTCTCGCCGGACGGCGCATGTGCTCACCGATGGCGATGCATTGCATGGCCGTGCCCAACTCGCGAACGTCCTCGACGCTGGTGCCGCCGTATGTAGTCGCTACCCAGCGGTCAGGAACCGTACCGTCGAGCGAGCCTGAAATGTCGGGCAGAATAACCGGCTTGAGCCCAAAGCTTTCAACCATGTCACGCATATGCTCGACGTCGGCGACAGTGAGGTTGCATCCGGGCAGGATCGCGATCTTCTTCGGCTGCCGCGCACGTTCGCCCGAGCGTGTAATCCCTTTGATCATTGCGGTGACTGCCCTGGCCCAGCCCTCTTCGATCGCGCCGTCAAAATCCGGCGTGTTGGCCAGCACGACCTCCGTACCCGCAAGCTCTTGCGTGTGCTTCAGCTTGACGTTGGCGATATCACCCGCGCAATCTTCGCCACGCGTCTCCACGAGCGCGGTCGTGCACACCCCGATCAGCTTTGGCTTCGTGCGGTTCTTGAGGTTGAGGATCGCCTCTTCCAGATGGTCGGCTGCGCCGAGGATGGTCGCCACCTCATCCATCGCCGTAGTCTGCAAGGGAATCGCTTCTTTGAAGTGCCGCACGAAGAGAACGAGCGCAAAGCTTGTGCATCCCTGGCTGCCGTGGAACAGCGGCATCGCACCGTCGACGCCAAGAAAGGCAAAGGCGGCACCCAGCGGCTGCGACGACTTCAGCGGGTTGACCGCAGCCGATTTGCTCTGGAGAAGGATGCGGGCCATCGGTCGCCTCAACACTCGTGTGCCGTCGCGCATGCGAATTCATCAAACAGGTACGCGGTCTCGTTCCTCGTGCACGGCAATTCGCCTATCAGATCAGGCTGGCAATCCCACGGGGCCGGCTGGCGCACCTGAGACCAGATCGGATTGTGAATGGCGAGGTCGATCTGGCGTACGAGTTCCACCATGCCGTCATAGCCGGCATAAGGATGCTGGCGCTCCTGGTTGATATCGAGCCAGGGCGTCTTGGCCTTGAGCGCAATGAATTGCGTGCGACCGCCCGACAGCATGATATCGGCCCTGTGTTCAGAGAGCATGGCGTACAGCTCGCGCGCAGCCATGGATTCGAACATGTGCTTGTCGTGCTTGAGAACTTGTTTGATGCGCTCCTTGTCCTGCACCGTAGATTTCTTGACCGAGGTGCCGACGATCTCGATTCCGATCTCCATCAGCGCATGGACAACCGACCAGGACTTCACACCGCCTGTGTTGAGCAGCACGCGCTTGCCTTGGAGCCTTTGCCGGTAGGATTCGAGTTTCTTCCACGCGATCGCCTCCTGCTGCGCGATTAGCGTCTCTGTGCGCTCGAGGATCTCCGGATCGGCGCCCTTCCTCACCAGCAGCCTGACAAGGTTGCGAAGAGCTTGCGATGTGTCGGAGATGCCATAGAAGGAGCCCTCGAAGAACGGGATGTCCCAGCGCTCCTCCATCTTGCGGGCAAGACTGATCAGCGCGGTCGAGCACACCATCATTGCCGCCCGGGCGCGGTGCGCGGAAGCAATGTCGCGGTAACGCGCATCGCCGGGAATGCAGGCGCGCACCCGGATCCCGAGCCGATCGAGGAGCGGCTTTACAAGCCAGAATTCGCCCGAGAGGTTGAATTCGCCAAGGATGTTGATGTCGTAGGGCCCAGAGTCGTCGGGTTCGACCGTGCCGATGACATGATCGAGCAACGCCTCGGCGGCGAGCTTGTTGCCGAGGTTCTTGGAGCCTGCCAGGCCAGGCGCATTGATCGGCACCACGGCCAAACCGAACTTTTCCGTGGCGCGTTTGCACACGGCCTCGATGTCGTCACCGATCAGCGCCGTTACGCAAGTCGAGTAGACGAAGATCGCCGGCGGCGCGTATGTGTGCTTGATCTCGCGGATCGCCTTGAAGAGTTTCCGCTCGCCCTGCCCCATCACCAGGTCGAGTTCGGTGAGGTCGGTCGTGAAGCTTGTCCGCCACAAGGTCGGTCCTGACGAAACCGCACCACGGTTGTCCCAAGAATTGCCCTCGCAGGCAAGCGGCGCATGGACCAGATGCGCAACGTCGGTGATCGGCTGCAGGACGATCTTGGCTCCGTCAAAGGCGCAGCCGCCGGCTGCCGCCCCTGGTGTCAGCGACTTCGAGCAGCCCTCCTTGCGCGCCTTGGCATCTTTGCCACGGTTCTTATCGCAGGCGGGCTCATCGAAGGCGTCCTTGATTTTGGCGCTGAGGGAGGACATTGCTCAGCCTCCCCAGTCCATTGGGCAAGGAATGGCCTCGGCGAAAAGCCGGCCACGGCTCTTAGCGCGTGAGGTCATAGGAATAATCCGTCACACCCGTCTCGCTCGTCTCGCGATCGAGTTTGTCGAAGATCTTGTCGAGGATCGTCGTAAGCACGCGCAACGCGCCCTGGTAGCCAAAGAGCGCAAAGCGGTGATGATGGTGCCGATCGAAGATCGGAAACATCAGCCGGATCAGCGGCGTTCCGGTGTCGCGCTCCAGGTACTTGCCGTAGGAATTGCCGATCAAAAGGTCCACCGGCTCGGTAAAGAGCAGTGAGCGCAGCGCCCACAGGTCCTTGCCCGCCCAAACCTGGGCAGCCTTGCCGAAAGGCGAGGATGCTAGCAGCTTCTTCAAATCGGCTTCCCATGCCGAGGTGCCATTGGTGGCGAGGCAATGGGTTGGCTCGCCGCCGGTCTCCATGACAAAGCGGGCCATCGCGTGAACGAAGTCGGGATCGCCGTAGATGGCGTATTTCTTACCATGCAACCAGGATTGGCTGTCCGCCATGGCGTCTACCAGTCGGCCGCGCTCGAGGCGAATTGCCTCGGGGATCTCCTTGCCGGAAATCGCCGCGACCTCCATCAGGAATTCGTCGGTCGCCTGAACGCCGAGCGGATAGTGGAACGAGGCCGTCGCCTGCCCGACCTCCTCGCAATAGCCCAGCGTCTTTCGGGTGTTGTGATGCTGCAGCGAAAGCGTTGCCTCGGCGTTGAGGGCCTTCTTCACCTCGTTGATCTTCGTGCCCCCGTCATACATGCGGTATTCACCGTCCGAAGGCGTATCGAACTGGTCAGAGGCATCCTGGATGAATGTGTAGGACACGCCCATTACATCGAGCAGGCGCTTGAGCTCCCGGTTGTTGCCGACGCAGAAGCCGTCGAAGCCCGGAATGATGTTGATGGCTCCTTCGACTTGCGTACGCTCCTGGCCTTTCCAGAAGTGCTCCAAAATGCCTTTGACCATGTTGTCATAGCCGTCGACATGACTGCCAACGAAGGCCGGCGTGTGGGCAAAGGGCACGTCGAAGTCGCGCGGGACTGAATCTTCGTCCTTGGCGTTCTGGATGAAGCTGTGCAGGTCGTCGCCAATGACCTCTGCCATACAGGTCGTCGACACGGCAATCATCTTCGGGTCGTAGAGCTGGTAGGTGTTGGCGAGCCCGTCGACCATGTTCTTCAGGCCGCCAAACACCGCCGCATCCTCGGTCATTGAGGAGGAGACCGCCGCGGCAGGCTCCTTGAAATGGCGCGACAGGTGCGAGCGGTAATAGGCGACGCAACCTTGGCTGCCGTGGACGAAGGACATGGTTCGTTCGAAGCCGGCGGCAGCGAATACCGCACCCAGCGGCTGGCAGGCCTTGGCCGGGTTCACGACAAGCGCTTTGCGGGCGAGGTTCTTTTCGCGGTATTCCCACGTCTGGGTGAAATCGCGCTGATCGGAAACGATCTCATCGGGGTGCGGACATTCGAAGTTTAGCTTCTTCTCAGCGAGCATCTTTCTGTATTCCGGCTCGCGGAACAGGGGAGCGTGATCGAGAATTTTTTCAGCCGACTGCGGCATGATGATTACCTCTTTTGCATCTGGCTGCGCGGTACGGCAGCTCAGGACGTCAAGACGTTCCAGGCTCCGGCGGATCAGAGGCCGCGGGAGTTCACCGTCTCAGTGGGAGACTGGGGCTAAAGCAGATGTTTATTCGGCAGCCATCGCCCGCTCATCGCCCCGGCTTCTTTTCCAAGGCGCGTGGAATAGGTCCCAGACCGGGTTGTTGATGGCGAGATCCACATCACGTGCGAAAATGGCAAAGCCATCGTACCCGTGATACGGGCCTGAATAATCCCAGGAATGCATCTGGCGGAACGGTATGCCCATCTTCTGCACCGGGTATTTTTCTTTGATTCCCGAGCCGACCAGATTTGGGCGAATCCCTTCGATGAATTTCTCCAACTCATAGCCGGTCACGTCATCATAGATCAGCGTGCCGTTCTTCACGTAGTGGCCGGTGCGCTGATAGTCGTCGCTGTGGGCGAATTCATAGCCGGTGCCCACGATGACCATGCCGAGGTCCTCGTAGGCCGTGACGACGTGGCGGGGGCGCAGGCCGCCGACATAGAGCATCACGGTATTTCCTTCCAGGCGCGACAGGTACTTGGCGATGACCGCATCAACAAGCGGCCTGTACTTGGCAATGACCTTTTCGGTCTTTTCCTCGATTTCCGGCCCAAAATGCTTGGCTATGTTGCGCAGAGAGGCTTCGATCTGGGAGGGACCGAAGAAATTGTACTCCATCCAAGCGACGCCATACTTTTCCTCCATATGCCGACAGATGTAGTTCATCGACCGGTAGCAGTGGATAAGATTGAGCTTAGCCTTCGGGGCGCGCTCGATCTCTGCGAGTGTGGCGTCACCCGACCAGTTGCCGACCACGCGCAGCCCTATCTCCTCAAGCAGTATGCGCGAGGCCCAGGCATCGCCGCCGATATTGTAGTCGCCGATGACGTTGACGTCGTAGGGGCCGGCCTCGAACTTGACATCCTTTTTGTCGAAGACCCAATCCCGGATCGCATCATTGGCGATGTGGTGGCCAAGCGACTGCGAGACGCCGCGGAAACCCTCGCAGCGTACCGGCACGATCGTCTTGTCATACTCCTTGGTCTTTTTGCGAGAAACCGCCTCGGTGTCATCGCCAATCAGGCCGATAGGGCATTCGGATTGCACGGTGATGCCGTTGTTAAGCGGAAACAAGACTTCAATCTCGTCAATGATCTGTTCCAGCTTCTTGTCGCCGCCGAAGACGATGTCCTTCTCCTGGAAATCGGAGGTGAACTGCATTGTCCCGAACGTGTCGACGCCCGTCGTACCGACGTAGTAGTTGCGGCGCTGCGACCAAGAGTATTGGCCGCAGCCGACCGGGCCGTGCGAGATATGGACCATATCCTTGACTGGCCCCCACACCACGCCTTTCGAACCCGCATATGCACAGCCGCGAATCGTCATCACCCCGGGAATGGACTTGATGTTCGATTTGACGTCGCATTCGGAAAGGACCTCGCTTTCCCCGCCAGCCTCGTTGCCGCTCTTTGCGACGTTGAGGTGCTTCTTGCGGCGCTTCGCCGCCTTGTCGGGATAATGCGACAACACCTCTTCGATAAGCTTCGCATGAAGAGCACCGTCATTCTCGTATTCCCGGCTCATGAGTCCCCTTTCAAGGTTGGGTGACGCCTCAACGAATAGGCGCCGTTCTCTGCAAGGCGCGCCGATTCATGGCAGCGCTAATGTCACTACTGGGCCGCCGCCTTCGCCGCTTCCTTGGAGTGAAGCTCGGCAAGCATCTGCTCGTCGGTCTTCATGATGCCGAAGTCGAGCAGCATCTCCTCCAGCTCCTCCATGGTGATCGGCGTCGGGATCGTACCCTGGCCCGAATTGGCGTGGATCTTCTCGGCCAGAGCGCGGTATTCCCCTGCCTGCTTGGAGTCCGGCGCGTACTGGATCACCGACATCTTCCTGAGTTCGGCATGCTGGACGATGTTGTCGCGGGGCACGAAGTGGATGAGCTTGGAATTCAATCGGCCAGCCAGTGCTTCGGCCAGATCGAGTTCACGGTCGGTTTGACGTTCATTGCAGATCAGCCCGCCCAGCCGCACACCGCCCGAATGGGCATATTTGAGGATGCCCTTGGCGATGTTATTGGCGGCATAGAGCGCCATCATCTCGCCGGACATGACGATGTAGATCTCCTGGGCCTTGCCTTCGCGGATCGGCATGGCGAAGCCGCCGCATACCACGTCGCCGAGGACGTCATAGGAGACATAATCGACATCGTCATAAGCGCCATTCTCCTCGAGGAAATTGATCGAGGTGATGACGCCGCGGCCGGCGCAACCGACACCCGGCTCGGGGCCGCCGGACTCCACGCACTTGATGCCTCTGTAGCCGACCTTGAGCACGTCCTGGAGTTCGAGGTCTTCCACCGAACCTTCCTGTGCGGCGAGATCCAGGACGGTATCCTGAGCTTTCGAATTCAGGATCAAGCGTGTGGAATCGGCTTTGGGGTCGCATCCTACGATGAGGATTCTCTGCCCGAGGTCGACAAGGGCGGCGAGCGTATTTTGGGAGGTGGTGGACTTGCCGATGCCGCCTTTGCCGTAAAAGGCGATCTGACGCAGACCTGACATAATAGCTTTCCTTCCTTCGTTCTAATCATCGCGACTGCCCGCGACACAAGTGCCGATAGGCAGCTCGTGCCGCCTCACACCAAGCATCGCAAAAAGCGTACCAGCGTGATCGGCCGATCCGAGAAGAAACTTCGTTATTAAATTCCAGCCACTTAGACGGCGGCAAAACGCGCGAGCGGGCCTTTCAGGCGTCTGTCACGGACACGACAAAGCCGACACAGATTGTCGTGCGCCATCGAAACCGCCCTGTGTCGAGCTCGAAGCGGGATAATGGGGAGCTAGCCCAAAGCTGATGGCGAGACCATCGGAAGACGTCGGCTATTGTCTTTCCAGCCTGCGGTCGCTGGATGAGCAGGAGCCTGGGGCTTGACCGCCGCGCGGAATAGTTCAGGCAGGCTTGCGGAGCGGGAACGCCGGCGGCCGATAGACATCCGCGCTTAACCTTTCATAGCCCGTCTACGAGTTGGTTCCGCCGACGCGCTATATCGAAGGCAAATAATTCAGTACCTTAGCACGAGATCATTGATATTTTCAAAAAGATACGTATTATACGGATATAACGGATTATCGGGACAATTCTATGTCGGTCATTAGCTCGGTTGAATTTCAGCGCAACTTAGGGGTGTATCAGGACAAGGCGCTAGCGGAACCCGTGATCATCAGCAAGAATGGCCGCGAACGGCTTGTGCTGCTTTCGGTCGATGAATACCAGCGCCTAAAGGCGCATCGTGACGGCACTAGCGCGGGGCCTGAGAACGCAGCCCCCCCTGCTTTGCAGAGCACGGCGCACTTTTCACTTAAGAACCAAATACCAACCGAGCCACTAAGGGAATTGCTGTCGCACTTTCATTCGATCAAATCTGCCTTCGTGTACGGTTCAGTCGCCAAAGGCACGGACACAGAACGCAGCGATATCGATTTGATGGTGGTCGGCGATAACCTGAACCTCTCTGAACTTTATTCAGCCGCACAAAACGCGGAACTGAGACTAGGCCGAAAGGTCAGTCCGACATTTCTGTCGCCGGAGGAATGGCAACGAAAGGCGTCGCAGAAAGGGTCGTTTGTCCGAAAGGTAAGTACCCTTCCAAAGATTTTCCTCATCGGCTCGGAGAAAGATTTACAAGCGTGGGCAAGCAAGAACTAGACAACCTCGTAAAGATTGGGCTGATGAAAAGTGAGCCCCCATCGCTGTCCGAATATGACGGCATGCTGGGTGGCGCCCGCAAGAATTTAACTGACGCACAGAAAGGTCTCGACCCCGACAGCCAATTCACTCTCTTATATGGAGCTGCGCATCGGCTTGCCCTGGCAGCCCTACGCCGCGAAGGCTATCGCTCGGACAATCGCACTTCGGTGTTTCAAGCGCTCGTTCATACCGTCGGAACCGACAAGGCTGACATTCAGATTTTTCTAAAGCGCACAACGAGCGAAACCTCTCCGAGTACGAGGGGCACACAGACATTGATGCCAAATTGCTAGCTAACCTTATTGAGTGCACCACGAGGCTAGAGGTTTCGGTTGGCAAACTAGAACCGCCAGAAGATGACGAGTGAGCGGCAACCGAACGCGCGGGCAAGGGGTTGCGCCTTTTCGTTGTTGGTCAGCACGGTGCGCCACTACGGCTTCTCGAGAACGCTCACGATGTAAGTAGCCACCCGCTTGTCTGCATAGGGCTAATATGCACCTGGTCATGATAGATGGGCATACTGCCCCGCGGGGAGAAAGAGCGAGGGCAAACGGCGCTATGTAGACAATGAGTACAACCGCCGAACCCATGGCCGGCGCCATCATGCGCGTGAGACCCCGTTGTGGGCGAGGCTCGCGACTGGCTGCACGATCCTAGCCGGCCTGCTTGCCATTGAGTTTGGTCCCGCCGCGGTAGGCTGCGGCATCAAGGGCAACATCAGCTACAACTTGACCTCTGCATGATGAGAGCAGCTTTTACACCAGGTGCGCAGCACATGTCTTTAACGAACGCATCGCCTTCAAGAATATAGAGAGCAATTCGGAAAACCGAGTAGTTGGCGGCGAAGCTAAGAGAAGGTATACACCGCCCTCTTGTTACCCCAGAGTAGAACGTGCAGCTGCGGCAAGACGCGGGCTTCGAACCACCTGTCGCTGGTCACCTTTTCGGCCAGCTATTCCATGCGCATCATATTCCGTCGGACTCGACAGAGACGTCTTCATTGCCACGGCGGGGCGGCGTGTGATTGCCGGGTTGCAGACAAACCTCGCCGCGACGTCTTTGGGACGAGTGGTGCCGGCACCGAATCCCTATCCTTTAGACTAGCCAGCTTGGGGAGCGCCGTCAGACCGCCAGACCGGAAGAGGAGGCTTCGCGCCAATTTGTGCCAAGAATGTTGGACCGTGCGGAACCGCTGGGGCGGCGCTCAACTCTGGCGCAGGATGAAGCGTCGATTGGGTGAATGAAAAGGGCGCGCGTTCACGGGTAAAGTGAGGTAAATCGCTGGATGTCTGCCGGATCAACGTCAACCGGTTCCATCGCCACCATCCACTCGACGTTTTCGGCGCACGGCGGCGTCGTCAGTGAGCCCTCATAAGTCCAATAGCCAAGCGACGCTGGCAGAAGCCAGTTGGGATTCACCTCGTCGATCGTAACCTCCCCATTCGGCAGTTCGGGAAAGGCCGCAGCAAGGGCAGCAAAGCTGGCATTTGTCGCGCCGGGCGTTAAAAAGACGCCCAGCACGCCCAGAGTACCACTTTGCGTGTCCTTGTGAACGAAATGCACCTCCAGCGGGAAGCTCTTGCCCGCCACGTGATGTTCGCTTGGCGCATGGAAATGGAACTGTACCAGTTCGTAGACACGATCGCCGCGGGTCAGCGTGCTGCCTTGTGGCATATTGATTTGAATGGTGTGGCCGTTGTTCACCATATTGCCGCCGCCCTTGTGCCAGCCGATGGCGATATGCGGGATATCCGCCTTGACCGCGCTGTTGATATCGATCGGCGATTGCTGCGTGCCGGCAGAGCATACGAAATTTTTCTTATCCAGATCAGCCCAGTGCTCCGGTCCGACCGGACCGGTGTATCCCCAATGGGCACTGGTCGCTTGGGCGGCTTGAACGCAAATCCGGCATGCGCCGAGCGCAACCAACCCTTTGATCAGGTGACGACGATACATATTGCTTTTGCTCCTCTTGCGAACTGATGTTGGTGGCTGCCCTAATGGACCCGTGATGGCCAATCGGCGCGGCCACTATTGTCCTTTGCAACTGACGGATGCCCGCATGCCTTGGCGTGCTTTTATAAGTGCGGCTGCCGTTTCTCGGCCGGCCGGCTTCTGCAGCCCGCAACGGACGCAGTTTCAACCAGCTAGACGATAAAAATTCGAGCAGACCAGCGCTTGCCCCCCGCCGCAAAGGCACAGGCGAAGGTGATCACTGCGCGGCTCGCCGTTCGCGCCTGAGGCCGCATCGCTACACTTTACACTCGCCGCCCAAGGAGACGCAGGCGACCCCAATACGTTTTCATCGCTACTCCTGACGCAGCCGACGACGCCACGAA
>NZ_RZSC01001099.1:0-1440 GCF_003998155.1 Mesorhizobium sp. M1E.F.Ca.ET.063.01.1.1 | reverse complement strand
TATCACAATGATCGACCCGAAGACCGCCAAGCGGGGCCTTGCGCTCGTTTTCACCACGCTTTTGCTCGACATCATCGGCTTCGGCATCATCATGCCGGTGCTGCCGGCCTATCTGCAGGAGCTGACCGGCGTCGGCGTCAGCGAGGCGGCGATCGAGGGCGGCTGGCTGTTCTTCGTCTACGCGGCGATGCAATTTTTCTTCGCGCCGGTCATCGGCGGCTTGAGCGACCGCTTCGGCCGACGGCCGATCCTGCTTGCCTCAGTGCTCACCTTTTCCATCGACAACCTGATCTGCGCCATCGCCTGGTCCTATCCGATGCTGTTCATCGGCCGGATCCTCGCCGGCATTTCCGGCGCCAGCTATTCGACGACGTCCGCCTTCATCGCCGACATCTCCACCGACGAGAACCGGGCCAAGAATTTCGGCCTGCTCGGCATCGCGTTCGGCGTCGGCTTCGTCATCGGCCCGGTGCTCGGCGGGCTGCTCGGTACGTTCGGGCCGCGCGTGCCGTTCTATTTCGCGGCCGGGCTTGCCTTGGTGAATTTCCTGATCGCGATGGTCTTCCTGCCGGAGACGCTGGACGCGCAGCATCGCCGCCGCTTCGAATGGAAGCGGGCCAATCCCGTCGGCACGCTCATCCAGATGCGCAATTATCCGGGCATCGGCTGGATCGGGCTCGTCTTCTTCCTGATGACGCTCGGCCACATGATGTATCCGGCGGTGTGGTCCTTCGTCTCCAGCTACCGCTACGGCTGGAACCAGCAGCAGATCGGCTTCTCGCTTGGCGCCTTCGGCCTGTGCGGCGCGATCGTCATGGCGACCGTGCTGCCGCGGGTCATCCCCAGGCTCGGCGAGTGGAAGACGGCGGCGATCGGCTTGTCCTTCACGGCGCTCGGCGCCTTCGGCTACGCGTTTGCGACGCAAGGCTGGATGATCTACGCGGTTATCGTCGCCGGCTGCCTGGAGGGGCTCGCCGACCCTCCGCTCAGGAGCCTAGCCGCCGGGAAGGTGCCGCCTTCGGCGCAAGGCGAGTTGCAGGGGGCGATGACCTCGATCTTCTCGATCACCTCGATCGTCACGCCGCTTATCTACACGGCGATCTTTTCGTGGTTCACCGGCCCGAACGCGCCGGTGGTGTTCGGCGGGGCGCCTTATGTGCTCGGCGCTGTTTTCCTCACGCTGGCGGTGATCGTCTTCGTGACGAAGGTAGCCAAGCCGACACCGAAGGAAGTCGAGCGCATGCATGCGCAGGAAGCGGTGACCGACGCGGCTTGAGGCACGTCGTTCTCGTCAGGCGCGTTCGGCCAGCGCCGGCTCGCCGCGCCGCTCGCGGATGAGGTTGACGAAGCGGCGGAAGAGGTAGTGCGAATCCTGCGGGCCGGGCGATGCCTCGGGATGGTGCTGGACCGAGAACACCGGCCGGCCGGTCAGCGCGATGC
>NZ_RZSC01001098.1:0-1445 GCF_003998155.1 Mesorhizobium sp. M1E.F.Ca.ET.063.01.1.1 | reverse complement strand
GCACGAAGCAAATGTGTGCGCACGCTAGCCCACAGGGGGAGAAGGCAAGAACGATCCCCTTTTGTTCCGATTTTTCTTGGCGATTGCTCACCGTCGCGCTACCTCTGGCGCGTGACAGAGCAGCCGCGCCTTGCCGAACAGAATGCCGCCGTCCTGCTGCCCGAGCCATTCGTCAAATGGTTCGGTGAAAAGGGCTGGTCGCCGCGTGTCCATCAGCTCGAGCTGCTGGCCAAGGCTCAAGGCGGACAATCGGTACTGCTCATCGCGCCGACCGGCGCCGGCAAGACGCTGGCCGGCTTCCTGCCGTCGCTTACCGAGCTCGCGAAACGTCCGCGCCGCAAGCCTGGCGAAGCCCATCGCGGCATCCATACGCTCTACATCTCGCCGCTCAAGGCTTTAGCCGTCGACATCGAGCGCAATCTCGGCAAGCCGGTCGAGGAGATCGGACTGCCGGTCACCATCGAGACGCGCACCGGCGACACGCCTTCGCACAAGCGCCAGCGACAGAAGCTGGTGCCGCCCGACATCCTGCTCACCACGCCCGAGCAGCTCGCCTTGTTGATCGCCTCAAACGACGCGAGGCGCTTCTTCGAGGATTTGCGCTATGTCGTGCTCGACGAATTGCATTCGCTTGTCATCTCGAAACGCGGGCATCTCCTGGCGTTAGGCCTGGCGCGGCTGCGCGCCTTCGTTCCCAAGCTGCAGACCATAGGTCTGTCGGCCACCGTGGCCGAACCGGATGAGCTGCGGCGCTGGCTGGTTGCGCAGAACCCGCCCAAAAATTCAAACAACCCCGAGATGGCAGGGCTCATTACGGTCGCCGGCGGCGCCAAGCCCGACATCTCCATCCTCGACTCGCGCGAGCGCGTGCCATGGTCGGGGCACTCGGCCCGCTACGCCATCCCTGAGATCTATGAGGCGATCAGGAAGCACCGCACCACTCTGCTCTTCGTCAACACCCGCAGCCAGGCGGAGCTTTTGTTCCAGGAGTTGTGGCGTGCGAACGAGGACTCTTTGCCGATCGCGCTGCATCACGGCTCGCTCGATGTCGGCCAGCGCCGCCGCGTCGAGAAGGCGATGGCCGACAATGCGCTGCGCGCCATCGTCGCCACCTCGACGCTCGACCTCGGCATCGACTGGGGCGATGTCGATCTGGTGGTACATGTCGGCGCTCCGAAGGGCGCCAGCCGCTTGGCGCAGCGCATCGGCCGCGCCAACCATCGCATGGACGAGCCGTCCAAGGCGATCCTGATCCCGGCCAACCGCTTCGAGGTGCTGGAATGCCGCGCGGCGCTCGACGCCAACTATCTCGGCGCCCAGGACACGCCGCCGCTGGTCAAGGGCGCGCTCGACGTGCTGTCGCAGCATGTGCTGGGCGTCGCCTGCGGCGGGCCGTTCGACGCCGACCTCCTGTTCGAGGAGGTGCGCGGCGCCGCGCCTTATGC
>NZ_RZSC01001097.1:0-1453 GCF_003998155.1 Mesorhizobium sp. M1E.F.Ca.ET.063.01.1.1 | reverse complement strand
CATCATGGACGAGCCGACGGCGGCGCTCGCCGTGCGCGAGGTGCAAAGCGTGCTCGATCTCATCCGGCGGCTGAAGTCGGAAGGCATCGCCGTCATCCTGATCTCGCATCGGCTGAACGACGTGCTTTCGGTCACCGACCGCATCGTGGTGCTGCGCCACGGAAGGGCGGATGCCGATCTCGTCACCGCCAGGACCAACATGAACGAAGTCGTCAGCCGCATCGTCGGCGGCGGCGATATCGCCGCCGCCGCGGCGCATGAACAACGAGGCTGAGCTTATGAATACATTTGGACTGCACACTTTCGCCATCGCTCCGGTCTGGGATCTTGGCCGCATCGAGCCGCAGATGGACCGGCTAAAGGAGCTTGGCATCGGGCTGATGGAGATCCCGCTGCTGCGCCCCGAGGAGATCGACACCAAGCGCACGCGCGGCTTCGCCAACCATTATGGCGTCGAGCTCATCCCGTCGCTCGGCCTGCCGCGCGCGCTCGACGTGGTCGAACGGCCGGATGAGGCGCTCGACTTCCTGCAGCCGGCCTTCAAGGTCTGCAACGAGGTGGGCAGTGAGGCGCTCGGCGGCGTCACCTACGGCACGATCGGCAAGACGACCGGCCGGGCGACGACGCAAAGGGAGATCGACGGCATATGCCGCTTCCTCGAACGGGCGGCGAAGTCGGCGAAGTCGCGCAGCCTGAAGCTCGGCATCGAGCCCTGCAACCGTTACGAGACGCATCTGATCAACCGCGGCATCGACGCGGCGCGGATCATCGAGCGGATCGGCGCCGACAACATCTTCATCCATCTCGACACCTACCACATGCATATCGAGGAAGAGAGCTTTGCCGCCGGCTTCGAGGCGTCGGCGCCCTTCCTCGGCTATGTCCATGTGTCGGAGGCCAATCGCGGCGTGCCGGGGCGGGGCATGCTCAACTGGGCGGCCTGCATGAAGGCGATCGCCGACATCGGCTATGAAGGCGCGATCACGCTCGAAAGCATGAACCATGTCGATGTCGACATTGCCGGCGGGCTCGCGGTGTGGCGCCCGGTGGCGGAGGACCCGCGCGACGTCATCGAGGTCGGGCTGCCCTTCCTGCGAGAGGAGGCGAAGAAGGCCGGACTGACGCTGGGATAAGCGGGCCTTCTACTCGCTACGTTGGCGCGCCAGCCAGCGGCGGCGCGCCTCCTGCTGCTCGGCAAGCTCTGCCTCGTCCCAGTAGCCGATGAGCACACCCGAGCCGACGATCGGATCGAAATGCTCGATCTTGTCGTCGATCTCGGTCAGCCATTCGTCGGGAACGGTGATGCGGTTGTTGGGAAGCGCCAGCCAGCGCATCAGCACTTTGCGCAGCCGCTCGATATCGGCGGCCGCCGACGGCTCGCTGCCAAGGTCGCGCAGCTCGCCGGGGTCAGTCCGGAGATCGAAGAGCATCGGCGGCACGCCTTCGCCATGGA
>NZ_RZSC01001096.1:0-1453 GCF_003998155.1 Mesorhizobium sp. M1E.F.Ca.ET.063.01.1.1 | reverse complement strand
TGGGAAGCGATCTCGTCGCCGGCACCCATGGCCGATCGTTCTGGATCCTCGACGATGTTACGCCGCTACGCGAATTGAATGTAGCCGAGAAAGACGTGCGCTTGATTAATCCACGTCCAACAGTCCGTACGAAACTCGCGTGGGCAGCTGGACAGGGATTTTCCAAAGTCGGCATCTCCGAACCCGGTATAGGGTACCAAACTTGGGGCATAGGAGTCGCCAGAGAGGTCGTGGAGTTGGGGGATGGGCAGAGCAGTCGTCGCAATCTCGACGTTGGTGAGAACCCTCCGGATGGAGCGATTATTTATTACTGGGTTCCTGATGGCACGGAAGGGCCGGTCGAGCTTCGGATCGAAAACGCGACAGGCGAACTGGTCGTCGCTTTCTGGAGCAACGAAAAGGACACACCTAGCCATAGGAAGCCAACTATAGAGCCTGGCCTAAACCGTTTCATATGGGATCTCAGATGTCCCGGGCCGACCAAGCTCGATAAGACACTGCTGGTTCGCAAATATCGGCCGCTAGCACACGAAAGCGAAGGACCAAGCGGGCCGATGGTCACCCCCGGTCTCTACAAGGTTCATTTGGGGGTTGGCGAGCATCGCCGGACGTCCGATCTAGAAGTGATCAAAGACCCGCGGGTCGGTACGTCTGCGGAAGACTTCGCCGCACAGTTCGAGCTCCTTCAGGGCCTTCTAGGTAAACTATCGGAACTTAATTCTTCCGTAAACCGCATCCGAATCCTGAAGCGACAACTCACGGATTTGCAGAAGCGGCTGGGCGACGAAACCAGATCACTTTCCGAGAAGACGCAGGTGTTGGTTTGGCGGCTCCAAGGAATAGAAGGAGTAATGGTGGACATCAAAAAGGAGACGCCGCTCGATCTGGAACGCAATCCGCCGGGCTTGGACGACAAGCTGATCGACCTCATCAGCGTTGTAGGGATTGCAGACGAAGTCCCCACCCTGCAGGCGCGGCAAGTTGCCGATGACATCATGACCAGGGTGGATGATGAGATCGGGCGTCTTGACGAGGTGATCCGACATGATGTCGCTGAACTTAACCGTGCCATCATCAGCGCCGGTATTGAAGCCATAGGGTTTGGCAAGCCCTAAATGCTTTTGCGACTTGAGCAGCTTTAGAACTTATCACCCAAAGGAGATTACAATGGATTTCATCGAAAATATATTCGGCGTGGCTCCCGATGGAGGCGACGGCACTACCGAAATGCTCTACATTGGGGCTGCGTTGGTGATCGCCGCGATAATGGCTGGGCTCTGGTGGTTTCGCCGGTGCGGGAAGGAGCGGCACGGCTAGACTCTCTAAGATCGAGAAAAAGAAATGCGCTAAGCTGGACACTCCCGGTCCGGTTTAATCTAATCCGCCACTTCCTCCCAAGGCGGACCTGGCCGGCGGGCGACAAGCAGTTGCTCGCTGGCTGCTTCTTCAGGCA
>NZ_RZSC01001095.1:0-1454 GCF_003998155.1 Mesorhizobium sp. M1E.F.Ca.ET.063.01.1.1 | reverse complement strand
CCGGGAAAATTCATCACCTCGCCGAGGCCGATGATGTTTTCCCAGGTCATCGCCTCGGCGACGTCGGCGACTGTCAGCTCTGCGCCGGCATGCTCCAGGCCGGGCGCCGAAGGCACGCAGGACGGCATCTGCACATGCACGTTGATCGGCATTGCAACGGCCTCGTCATGCGTCAGCCGGACGCCCGGCAGGCCCAGCACATTGGCGATCTCGTGCGGATCGATGAACATAGAGGTTGTGCCGTGCGGGATCACCGCGCGGCAGAATTCCGTCACCGTCACCATGCCGCTTTCGACATGCATATGCGCGTCGCAAAGACCGGGCACCAGATAGCGTCCGCCGGCATCGACCACCTTGGTCCCCTGCCCGATCGCATGGCCGGCATTCGGCCCGCAATAAGCAAAGCGGCCGGCAGCGATCGCAATATCGGTGCCGGGAATGATCTCGCCCGAATGGACATTCACCCAGCGGCCGTTGCGGATCACGAGGTCGGCTGGCTTGCGGCCCATCGCAACATCCACCAGATGCGTCGCCACCTCGGTCCAGAGCCTGGGTTTCATCTTATTCGCGCTTCCCGCCATGACGGACTCCTGTTTGCCCGACTGTGCCAAGCGGGCGCGGTTTTGACCAGTTGGCAAAACTGGTTTGTTTTTAAGGCAAACAGCAGTTTTGGCGGATAATCTCCTCCGGCAAGGCGAAATCGCTTAGACTGACGGCCCAGGCTGTCGTCCGGATAAAAGATGGCACAGACGATTCGGTTCGCAATTTTCGTGTTGTCGGCATGTCGCGCCGGCCTGGCCTTCTTCACCTTTCATTCGTTCTGGGCATGGGCCGCGCCGATCGCCATCCTCATCGCCGGCTCGTTGTTTACCGAATACGCTTTCAACCGGCTGGCCTCGTCCGAGGAGAAACAGCGCGATCTGGAAGATCGCGTGCACAACCCGCCGACGTAAACCACTGTTGCAGAAATACAATTCCGTTTTGCTGCGAATAACGCTAGGTTGTGCCAAGGAGTCTTTCGAAACCGCCATTTCGGAGCGCTCGATGCGTCGCCTGACGCTCGCCAGTGCCGGCTTTTTCGCCCTGCTGTCCGGGCCTGCCCTGGCCGCGGACATAGGCGCCGATTTGCCCATGACCGCGCCCGGTTTCGACTGGACGGGCTACTATGCCGGCCTCCAGGCCGGTTACGGCTGGGGCCGCTCCGACATCGCCGGCACGGAAGGCGAGCCTTTCGCCGCTTCACCCGATCTCGACGGCGGCTTTGTCGGCGGCCATGTCGCCGGCCTGTGGCAGTTCAACCAGGCGGTGATCGGTGCGCGGGCCGAACTCAACTATTCCGCGGTTGACGGTTCGGCCCTGCTGGCTCCCGGCAATTCCGTCGGCACCGACATCAAATGGCTGGGATCGGTCAATGCCGAGGCCGGCTTGGCGGCCGATCGCTGGCTGATCTACGG
>NZ_RZSC01001094.1:0-1457 GCF_003998155.1 Mesorhizobium sp. M1E.F.Ca.ET.063.01.1.1 | reverse complement strand
CGCCTGCGCTGCTTGAAATCCGCGGGCTTACCCGCAAGCCGGCGCGTACCGAGAGATTGATGTTTTTCAGCGGAATGGCGAAAGGCGTCGCCGGCTTGCGGGTAAGCCCGCGGATTTCAAGCAGCGCAGGCGCGGTTTCGATGCCTTCGGCAGGCGCGCGCACCACCGCCTTGATCTCGTTGCCGACCATCATGCGGGCGAGCGACGCGGCTGTCTCCTGGCGCGGGTTGCAATGGCCGACCACCTTGCCGTGACGCAGCACGGTGGCACGGTCGCAGATGCGTTTGACCTCTTCCAACCGGTGGGAAATGTAGAGAATGGATTTGCCTTCCGCGCGCAACCGCTCGAGCGTCTCGAACAGCTTGTCGGCTTCCTGCGGCGTTAGCACGGAGGTCGGCTCGTCGAGGATGATGAGCTGTGGCGTCTGCAGCAGGCAGCGGATGATCTCGATGCGCTGGCGCTCGCCGACGGAGAGATCGCCGACCAGCGTTTCAGGATCGAGCGGCAGGCCGTAGCTGTAGGAGAGCGCCCTCGCCTTCGCAGCAATGGCGCTGATCGGCGAGCCGTCGTTGAGCGAGAGCGCTATGTTCTCGGCCGCCGTCAGCGCCTCGAACAGCGAGAAATGCTGGAAGACCATACCGATGCCGAGCTTTTTCGCCACGCCCGGGCTGGTGATCGTGACAGCCTTGCCGTCCCAAAAAATCTCGCCCGAATTCGGCTCGAGCGATCCGAACAGCATCTTGACCAGCGTCGACTTGCCGGCGCCGTTCTCGCCGAGCAGGGCATGGATCTCGCCCTTCGCGATGTTGAGGTCGATATGGTCGCACGCCGTCAGCGTGCCGAAGATCTTCGTAAGGCCGCGAACCTCGAGCAGATTCGCCCTGTCATGATTTGCACTCACAGTGCCTCCCATCCAGTTACCCGGATATGTTCTGTGTTCCCGCTGGTATCGTATGCGCGGCCGGCTTCGGTCGGAAAGCGGCACCCAACTTGAAAGAGCTTCAAGAATTCCAGCGGAAACTCAAGGGGTAAGATACACCTATTGGGAGCTTGCGAAAAACCGGCGGGCCTTTCGGGCAAACCGTGCCCTCATCCACGGCATGGCGCTGAAGAACGAGGCAGCCGGCTCAGGGAATGAGGACGGTCGTGCCGGTCGTCTTGCGGCCTTCAAGATCGGATTGCGCCTTTGCGGCGTCCTTCAGCGCATAGCGCTGGTTGATCTTGATCTCGACGGCGCCGCTCAGCACCACGTCGAAGAGCGCCCCGGCCGACGCCACCAGATCCTCGCGCTTGGCGTTGTAGACGAAGATCGTCGGCCGGGTTGCGTAGAGCGAGCCTTTCTGGGCCAGAAGCGACATCGAGAAAGGCGGGATCGGCCCGGACGATTGGCCGAAGCTGACGAACATGCCGAGCGGCCTCAGGCAATCGAGCGAGGCGGGAAAGGGGTCGGTTTCTTC
>NZ_RZSC01001093.1:0-1464 GCF_003998155.1 Mesorhizobium sp. M1E.F.Ca.ET.063.01.1.1 | reverse complement strand
CGTCCTTGCCGACCAGCAGGCGAGGGCCGGTGACCGGCGTGAACGGCACAGAGCACTGCAACTTGGGATAATAACGCCCGCCGGCGCGCTCGAAGGCGTCGGACCAGCCATGGTCGAAGACATATTCGCCCTGGCTGTGCGACTTGAGATAGCAGGGCACGGCGCCCAGCAGTCTGCCTTGCGCATTCTCGAGCCTCAGGTGATGGCCCTGCCAGCCGGTGCGCCGCACGGCGCAGCCGGAATCCTCAAGCGCGCTCAGAAAAGCGAATGAAACGAGCGGGTTGTAGCCGTTTTCTTTATCGCCGCGCGTGGTTCCGGCGAAGCCGTTCCATTCCTCGCAGGTGAACGCGCCGATGCCTGCCGCGACGCGGATCGCATAGTCCGCATTCGTTGCCCGTCCATCGTCGTCTTCACCTTGATCCATGGGGCTTATTTAAGCGTCCTCAGGGCTGCTACAAGTCACGTTTCGGGTATCGCCTCAGGCCACCTTGACCAGGTCGGGCTCAAAACCCTCGAACGTCATCTGGTCGGCATATTTGAAGGTGAGGTCGACCGCGGGCTGATCCTGAACGGTCCAGGTGATGACGGGCATTTTGAGCTTTTCGCGCACGAAGCCGACGAAGGCGTTGGGCAGATCGCCGGCGGCGTAGGAGGTGAAAGCGAGGTTGTGGGCCAGCATGGCGAAATGCGCTTCGATCAACTGGTTGTCCTTGCCGTAGGCGGTCAGCCCTCCCGGAATGCCGGGCGCATCCTTGGCGAAGTCGCGGATCAGCCAGTGGTCGAACGACATGATCGCCACCTTGCCCTTGTAGCGCTTGAGCAGCTTGCCGACGGACGCCACCAGCCCGTTGTCGTGGCCGGCAACGCCTTTCAGCTCGACCACCAGCGGCACACGGCCGTCGATCAGGTCGAGCGCCTCCTGCAACGTCGGCACATGGTCGGCGGTGCCGCCCACCTTGAGCGCGGTGAGTTCAGCCGCCGTGCGTTGCCACACAGAGCCGTCCTCGCCGGTCAGGCGTTTCAGATCGCCGTCGTGGATGATGACGGGAACGCCGTCGGACGAGATATGCACGTCGCATTCGATCGCGTAGCCGCGCTCGGCCGCCGCCGCGAAGGCCGATAGCGTGTTCTCCCAGCACGTCTTGTTCATGTCGTGAAAGCCCCGGTGCGCGACCGGGCGGGCAATCAGCCAGGAAAGGTCGGTCATGTCAGGCTCTTCTTACTCGACTTCGAAGATCGCTTCGATTTCAACCGCGGCGTTGAGCGGCAGCGATGCGGTGCCGACGGCGGAGCGGGCATGCTTGCCGCGCTCGCCGAGCGCGGCGACCAGAAAATCGGAAGCGCCGTTAGCGACCAGATGCTGCTCGACGAATCCCGGCGCCGAGGCCACGAAGACTGTGATCTTGACCAGCCGGCGGATCTTCTCGAGATCGCCAAGCGCTGCCTTGGCCTGCGCCAATATGT
>NZ_RZSC01001092.1:0-1468 GCF_003998155.1 Mesorhizobium sp. M1E.F.Ca.ET.063.01.1.1 | reverse complement strand
ACACTAGGTTTCCACGCATCGCCCCGCAATCGGGCCCGCGATTCGAGTCGGCTGGATATCGAAGTCTCTTTTGGGCCAGCGGCGCCGGCGCGCTCCAGGTTTAGTGAGACAAAATTAGAACAAATCCAGATATTGATTGTTTTTCAGTCAGTTGCTGCCTCTTGCCAAGCGAGAACAAAAAAGGTACAAAACGGCAGGGATCACGGATTGTCCGGCCTTCATTGACGACCAAGGGGTGATGTATCATGGCTCAGAACACTTTGCGGCTTGTAGAGGATAAGGCAGTGGACAAATCAAAGGCTCTGGATGCGGCGCTGTCGCAAATCGAGCGCGCGTTCGGCAAGGGCTCGATCATGCGGCTCGGCGCCAACGAGCAGGTGGTCGAGATCGAAACCGTGCCGACGGGATCGCTGGGCCTCGACATCGCGCTCGGCGTCGGCGGCCTGCCGCGCGGCCGCATCATCGAAATCTACGGACCGGAAAGCTCGGGCAAGACGACGCTGGCGTTGCACACGGTCGCGGAAGCCCAGAAGAAGGGCGGCATCTGCGCCTTCGTCGACGCCGAGCATGCGCTCGATCCGGTCTATGCCCGCAAGCTCGGCGTCGACCTCGAGAACCTGCTGATCTCGCAGCCCGACACCGGCGAGCAGGCGCTGGAGATCTGCGACACGCTGGTGCGCTCGGGCGCCATCGACGTGCTGGTGGTCGATTCGGTCGCGGCGCTGACGCCGCGCGCCGAAATCGAGGGTGAGATGGGCGACGCGCTGCCCGGTCTGCAGGCCCGCCTTATGAGCCAGGCGCTGCGCAAGCTGACCGCCTCGATCTCGCGCTCCAACACCATGGTCATTTTCATCAACCAGATCCGCATGAAGATCGGCGTCATGTTCGGCTCGCCGGAGACGACCACCGGCGGCAACGCGCTGAAATTCTACGCCTCGGTGCGGCTCGACATCCGCCGCATCGGCTCGGTCAAGGACCGCGACGAGGTGGTCGGCAACCAGACCCGCGTCAAGGTGGTGAAGAACAAGCTGGCCCCGCCCTTCAAGGTGGTCGAGTTCGACATCATGTATGGCGAGGGCGTGTCGAAAACCGGCGAGCTCGTCGATCTCGGCGTCAAGGCCGGCGTGGTCGAGAAGTCGGGCGCCTGGTTCTCCTACAATTCGCAGCGTCTCGGCCAGGGCCGCGAGAACGCCAAGCTGTTCCTGCGCGACAATCCGGACACGGCGCGCGAGATCGAGCTGGCGCTGAGGCAGAATGCCGGGCTGATCGCGGAAAAATTCCTCGAGAATGGCGGCTCCGAAGGCGGCGACGACGGCTTCGAGGACGAAGCCGGTGCCGTGTAGGCGGGAGCAATTCCAGGAAAGTGCGTCGCGGTTTTCCGTCCGGAATTGCGCGAGGCAATCGGCCGGAGTTTGGCCATAATCTTATTATATCTGAATATGCTTATGTAATTGAGTTCCTGGTACTG
>NZ_RZSC01001091.1:0-1475 GCF_003998155.1 Mesorhizobium sp. M1E.F.Ca.ET.063.01.1.1 | reverse complement strand
CCTTGTTGGTCCGCTCCAGCGCCGTCGGCGAGCCGGCCTCGGCCCAAGTCTCGAAATTGCGCCAGTCGGAGACGATCGGCGAGTAGAAGGCGGTCTTGTAGCGTTCCTGGGTATGCTGGGTGCCGAAGAAATGGCCGCCCGGACCGACCGACTGGATGGCGTCGAAGCCGAGGGCATCCTCGGAGAGGTCGAGCGGGGTCAGGAACTCGGCCACCATCTGCAGGAGATCGATGTCGAGGATGGTCTTTTCATAGGAGCAGCGCAGGCCGCCTTCCAGCCAGCCGGCGCCGTGCATCATCAGATTGCCGCCGCCCTGGATGGCGCCCCAGAGCGAGAAGACGCTCTCATAGGCCGCCTGGGCGTCGACCGTGTTGGCGGCGCAGGTGTTGGAGGTGCGATAGGGAATTTGATAACGGCGGGCAAGCTGGCCGCCGACGAGTTGCGCCTTCATGTATTCGGGTGTGCCGAAGGCCGGCGCGCCGGACTTCATGTCGACGTTGGAGGTGAAGCCGCCATAGCCGACCGGCGCGCCCTTCTTCACCATCTGCGCGAAGGCGATGCCGGAGAGCGCCTCGGCGTTCTGCTGCACCAGCGCACCGGCGATGGTGACAGGCGCCATGGCGCCGGAGAGCGTGAAGGGCGTGACGATGACGGCCTGCCCCTTGCTCGCCATCTGGATGATGCCTTCCATCATCGGCACGTCGAGCTTGAGCGGCGAATTGGTGTTGATGATGGTGAAGACCGACGGTTCCTCCATCAGCTGCTCGTGGCTGACGCCGCGGGCGATGCGGGCGATTTCGATGCCGTCGACATTGCGCTCCTTGCCGAGCGAGTAGATGTGGAAGACCTTGTCGGTCAGCGTGGCGAGGTCGCGGATGCATTCGAGGTGCCGGATCGAGGGATGGATGTCGATCGGCTCGACCGGATAGCCGCCGGTGCACTGCAGGATGTTGTGCATCTGCGCCAGGCGCAGGAAGTTGCGGTAATCCGCCTGGTTGCCGGGCCGCCGGCCGCGATCGAGGTCGGAGCAATTGGGCGCCGAAGCCATCATCGAAAGGATGACGTTGTTGCCGCCGAAGCGCAGATTATGCGCCGGATTGCGGGCATGGAGCGTGAATTCCGACGGGCAGTGCGAGACAAGCTCAAGGATCATGTCGCTGTCGAAGCGTACGCGCTCGCTGCCCTCGCGGACATCTGCGCCATGCGCCTTCATGATGCGGCGGGCTTCCTCGTGCAGCACGTCGACGCCGATTTCCTTCAAGACACGCAGCGATGCGAGGTGGATCGATTCCAATTCGTCGTCGGAGACGAACTTCGTCGGCGTCAGTGGGTTCTTCAACTGACGGAAAGCAGGCTGCTCGAAGGCGGCCGATCCGCCGGCGCGCTTTCCCGCACGGCCGCCGCGGCGGGCGCGATCGGTTGCCAATGCCGGTTCGGCGGGATGAAGAGCGGCAGTCATAAGAAGCCTCATGGGA
>NZ_RZSC01001090.1:0-1477 GCF_003998155.1 Mesorhizobium sp. M1E.F.Ca.ET.063.01.1.1 | reverse complement strand
TCTTGTGGCCGCGACTGACGGCCTCGGCGAGGACTCGTTGGCCAATATTGCCGGTCGCTCCGATGATCCCGAGGTGCATGCCTGCCTCCAGTTTCCGTTGATCGCCATCGCCGCTCGGCAAAGCAGCGCCTGGCCCCCAAGGTATGAGGCGTTGATATCGGCAACAATCATAGATAATTTGAAATCACATTTGCACTGGTGAGATAATGACGCTCAGTTATGACGATGTGGCCATCTTCCTAAGAGTTGCCCGCGAAGGGAGCTTCGTGGGCGCGGCGCGATCGCTGCGCGTACCGGTCAGCACAGTGAGCCGCCGGGTCGCCGCGCTCGAGGCCCGATTGAAGACGCAGCTTTTGCGGCGGACCACACGAGCCGTCAGTCTGACCGACGATGGCCGCGCGTTCTCCGACCGTTGTGGTCAGGCGGTGGATGAAATCGAGGCTGCGGCCGACGCCTTGTCGGCGAATGGACAGAATTTGCGGGGCACGATCAGGATTACGGCGCCCCATTTCGCGTGCTCCGAGATGTTTGGGCCCTATCTCCTCGAGTTCGCTGCGGCCCATCCCGATTTGGTCATGGATATTCGATTGACCGACGCCACCCCCGATCTCATCGAGGAAGGCGTCGATCTGGCGTTCCAATTCGGCCCTTTGCGGGATGGACGCTTCATCGCGCGCAAGCTATGGCCTGTTCGCTACGTCCTGTGCGCCAGTCAGGCGTTTCTGGATCGGCATCCAGGGATAATGCGCCTTTCCCACCCAAAGGAGCTTGCTGCACATCCCTGTGTTCTTACACCGCCCATCGCCTCGTGGGCGTTTGACCTCGGGAGTGAGCAAACGACAATCAGACCGCGAATTTTAAGTGCGGTCGTTGACGATTTAGCGCTCGGCGCCTTGGCGGTTCGCCGAGGCGTGGGGATCGGCTACCTGCCGGAAAGCCTCACCTTGGGGAATTCTGCGGAACCTCTGATCGACATACCGCTGGGCGGCTGGCGCCCTGCGCCGCGGGAGCTGTTCGCTGTCTATCCGGCCTCACGCCAACTTTCCGCAAAAGTTCGTGCTGCGATCGACCACGCCGCGGCTGGTCTTGACTGGTACAAGCGGCCCGCGATCTCTTCACAGGATCTTGGGCTAAGTCGATAGCGATCTAATGTCTCCCGAAAGTGGGAACCGGTTTTGGGACAAAGACATGCATCAAAACAAAGGGTTAAAGCGCGTCGGTCGAATCCGTTTCGACGCGACGCGCTTTAAGAGCGCGGCGCCGGCGTCAGCCGCAAGCCGCCGTCAGCTGCCGCACTGCCGTAACTGCGTGACGTAGTCGCGGGCCATCTGGTCAGTGGCGCGCGCGTAGCTTTGCACGCCGGCGTCGCCGCGATTGCCGCGGCCGTAGGCGCTCCAGCCGAGATAGTAGGCCAGATAGAGATTGTAGGTGTCGTTGCGGGCGACGCCGAATGTGTCGGCGGTCTTGGAATGATACC
>NZ_RZSC01000108.1:0-12315 GCF_003998155.1 Mesorhizobium sp. M1E.F.Ca.ET.063.01.1.1 | reverse complement strand
GGAGATGTCGCCAAAGGCGACAGAGGGGGGTGCTGTCCCGCCGACCTGCCTGACGATACGTCCGGCCGCCTATAAACGCGTGCCTACCCCAAATCCTTAGGCCTGATGAAATCCGCCAGCCGTGCGCCACCAAATTCGAGGTTCGCCCAATCCTCGTCCACCGTGAGCCGAGCCAGCGCTGCCGTGGGGAACTTCGCTTCGATCTTTGTGAACACATCGGAGTCCGATCCTGCGCCGGCGAGCCGCAGCACGAAGTTCTGCAGGCCGGGGTTGTGGCCGATCACGATCAGGCTGGTCGCCTTGGCCTGGCGCACGCGCGCCAGGATGGCGGCCGGGGCCGCCTCGTAGAGCTCTTCCGCGAATTCCGCCGGCACATGCTCCGGCAATTCGCCGGCGACCAGCCGCCAGGTGTCGCGGGTGCGCAGCGCCGGCGAGACCAGCGCCAGATCCGGCAGCCAGCCGCGACGGACAAGTTCTTTCCCCATCAGCGGCGCCGTCTTCAGCCCGCGCGGGGCAAGAGGGCGGTCGAAGTCGGCGAGCTTGGGATCGTCCCGGCTCGACTTGGCGTGGCGCAGGATAAGCAGTTGTCTAAGCGTCGCCATGGCAGTCTCTAAGGCGTGATCCGCGCCAGTTGCTCGAGGTCCGTTTCCTCGCGCAGCGGGTCCGGCGCCATCACCACCGAGGTGGCGTTGTCGGCGTCGTCGGCGAAATGGGCAAGCACGGTGTGGCCGCTTTCCATGCGCGCCTTGCCCTCGGCAACCAGCCCCAGCGCCAGCGGATAGAGCCGATGCTCGACCTTCAGCACCCGCGCCGCGAGCGTGTCCTCGTTGTCGCCGACCATCACCGGCACCGCGGCCTGGGCGATGATCGGGCCGTCGTCCATTTCGGGCGTGACGAAATGCACCGAGCAGCCATGGATGCGCACGCCGGCGCGCAATGCCCGCGCATGCGTGTCCAGCCCCTTGAACGCAGGCAAAAGGGCAGGGTGGATGTTGACCATGCGCCCCAGCCATTTTTCGACGAGGCCACGGCCGAGAATGCGCATATAGCCGGCCAAAGCCACGATCTCGGCGCCGAAGCTGTCGAGCGCGGCGTCGAGCGCGGCGTCATAGGCGTCCTTGCTCGGATGGTCGGCGCGCTGGATGACCTTGGTGGCGATGCCGCGAGACTGTGCGATCCCGAGCCCGGCTGCGTTCGCGCGGTCGGAGATGACGCCGACGATCTCGGCCGGATAGGCCGGGTCGCTGGCGGCAGCGATCAGCGCCGTCATGTTGGAGCCGCGCCCCGAGATCAGGACGACCGTGCGCTTCCTGCTCATAGGCCGATCGAGCCCCGATAGATGACGCCGGCGTCGCGGCGCGGCACGATGCGGCCGATCGGCGTCACCGTCTCGCCCGCCTCCTGCAGCACTGCCGCGACCTGCGCCGCCTGGCCGGAGGCGACGGCGAGGATCATCCCGATGCCGCAGTTGAAGGTGCGCATCATCTCTTCCGGCGCGACGCCGCCGGTCCTGGCGAGCCACGAGAACACCGGCGGCACCTCGATCGCCTCGAGGTCGAGCTCGGCGGAGAAATCCTTGGGCAGCACGCGCGGAATGTTTTCCGGAAAGCCGCCCCCGGTGATGTGGGCGAGTGCTTTGATGCCATGCGTGTTGCGGATCGCCTTCAGGATCGATTTGACATAGATGCGCGTCGGTTCGAGCAGCGCTTCGGCGAGGCTCAACTCGTCGTTGAAAGGCGCCGGATCGCTCCAGGCAAGACCGCTCGCGGCAACGATGCGGCGCACCAGCGAGAAGCCGTTGGAGTGCAGGCCGGAGGAGGCAAGGCCGAGCAGCACGTCGCCCTCGACGATGTCGTCGGTCGGAAGCAACTGGCCGCGCTCGGCCGCGCCCACGGCAAAGCCGGCGAGGTCGTAATCCTTGTCGTGATACATGCCTGGCATCTCGGCGGTCTCGCCGCCGATCAGCGCGCAGCCGGCCAGCCGGCAGCCCTGCGCGATGCCGCCGACAATGGCCGCGCCCTGGTCGGGGTCGAGCTTGCCGGTGGCGAAATAGTCGAGGAAGAACAGCGGCTCGGCGCCCTGCACGACGATGTCGTTGACGCACATGGCGACGAGGTCGATGCCGATCGTGTCGTGCTTGCCGGAATCGATGGCGATCTTGAGCTTGGTGCCGACGCCGTCATTGGCGGCGACCAGAACCGGATCGCTGAAACCGGCGGCCTTGAGGTCGAAAAGCCCGCCGAAGCCGCCGATCTCGCCGTCGGCGCCCGGCCGGCGCGTCGCGCGCACCAGCGGCTTGATCTTCTCGACCATCAAATTGCCGGCATCGATATCGACGCCCGCCTCGGCATAGGTGAGCCCGTTGTTGCGCTTGCCCGTGTCGCGCTTGGTCATGTCTGGCTCGTCGCTGTTTCCATTGCGGGCTCATCGCATGAATGGTTTCGAGGAGCAAGGATGACGCGCGGGTAGGCAAATTTTGCCCCCGAAAAAAGCGGAAATGTTGGCGGGACAGCACCCCCCTCTGGCCTGCCGGCCATCTCCCCCTCGAGGGGGAGATTGGATGTCACTTCCGCCTTCGCCAATCGCCGACGTTGCAGGAATGGATGCGGCGCCGAAATTGCTGATCTCCCCCCTTGAGGGGGAGATGCCCGGCAGGGCAGAGGGGGGTGCCTCGCGCAGACCTTTGTCGCTCCTCCCTTGCGTCCATCCCCCGTCTCCATCATCTATTTCCCAACAAAGCCACGACGGGACATCACGTGACCATACCCAACATGATCACGATCATGCGCCTCCTGCTGGTGCCCGCCGTGGTGCTGGCGATGCTCAGCGCGCGCTGGGACTGGGCTTTTGCCGGCTTCCTCGTCGCCGGCGTTTCCGATGGCGTCGACGGCTTCATCGCCCGCCGTTACAGGCAGTTCTCGCGCCTCGGCGCCTATCTCGATCCGATGGCCGACAAGCTTCTGCTGGTCTCGGTCTTCGTGGTCATGGGTTATGCCGGGGAACTGCCGCTGTGGCTGGTGGTGACCATGGTTTCTCGCGACGCGCTGATCGTCTGCGCGGTGCTTCTGTCCAGCGTGATGGCGCATCCCGTCGAGATGAAGCCGCTCTTCGTGTCCAAGGTGAACACCGCCGTGCAGATCGCGCTGGCGGCGCTGGTGCTGGGCGAGCTTGCCTTTTCCATCCATCTCGATCCGCTCCGGCCCGCGCTCATATTGCTGTCCGGGGTCTTGACCGTGGCTTCGGCCGCAGCCTATCTCGTGGCTTGGCTGAGGCATATGAGCGGTTATGGCGAAGGCTCCACGACGGGCGACTGACAGCGAAGCCGCGGACGTTGCGGCAGGAACAGCACTTCGCCGCCAGATTTTCTTCTGGCTGGGCACGGCCGTCTTTCTGGCGCTCTTCCTCTATGTGTTCAGCGGCATCCTGCTCCCCTTTGTCGCCGGCATGGCGCTTGCCTATTTCCTCGATCCGGTCGCCGATCGGCTGCAGCGGCTGGGTCTCTCCCGGTTGATGGCGACGGTGGTGATCCTCATCGCCTTCATCGTCGTCGTCGTGCTCGCCTTCGTCATCCTGGTGCCGGTGCTGGCGACGCAGATGGCCGATTTCGCCCGCAAGCTGCCGGAATATTTGACCCGCCTGCAGTCGCTGATCACCAGTTTCGATCCGAGATGGCTGGAGCAGCGCTTCGGCGTCAACGCCGGCAGCCTGCGCGACGGGCTGAACTCGCTGCTCACCTCCGGCTTCAGCCTTCTCACCACCGTCTTCACCTCGATCTGGAGCTCGGGCGTGGCGCTGGTCTCCGTGGTCAGCCTCTTCGTCGTGACCCCGGTCGTCGCCTTCTACATGCTGCTCGACTGGGACCGCATGGTCGCCGTGGTCGACGGCTGGGTGCCGCGCGATTATGTCGAGACGGTGCGCGCGCTCGCCCGCGACATCAACACCGCCACCGCCGGTTTCGTGCGCGGGCAGGGCACGCTCTGCCTGGTGCTCGGCGCCATGTATGCCACCGGCCTGACGTTCACCGGGCTGAACTTCGCCATCCTCATCGGCTTCTTCTCGGGGCTGATTTCCTTCATCCCCTATGTCGGCTCGCTGACCGGCCTGGTTCTTGCCGTGGGCGTCGCCTTCGTCCAGTTCTGGCCGAACTGGGAAATGGTGCTGTTGGTGGCCTGCGTGTTCTTCGTCGGTCAGTTCATCGAAGGCAACATCCTGCAGCCCAGGCTGGTCGGCAAAAGCGTCGGCCTGCATCCGGTGTGGCTGATGTTCGCACTGTTCGCCTTCGGCGCGCTGTTCGGCTTCGTCGGCCTGCTGATCGCGGTGCCGGCTTCAGCGGCGATCGCGGTGCTGGTGCGCTTCGCGATTTCCCGCTATCTCGAATCGCCCCTCTACAAGGGCCATGCCGCCGAGCCCGTGCCGCCGCTCCCCGCGGATCGCGGCGGCGGCCACCGTTCCCCGCGTGGCTGAGATGGCTGGTGAGCGCACCGATCCGCCGCGCCAGCTGCCGCTCGACCTCGGCCACGGCACCGGCTATTCGCGCGACGAGCTCGTCGTCTCCGGCACGAACGCCGAGGCTGCGGCGCTCGTCGACCGATGGCCGGACTGGCCCTCGCCGGTGGTTGTGCTGGCCGGCCCTCCGGGTTCCGGCAAGACGCATCTTGCCCATATCTGGCAAACGCAGGCGCACGCCGTCGCCATCGATCCCGGCAGGATCGGCGAGCACATCGGCGGGCTTGGCGCCAGGCCCGCGCTCATCGACGACATCGACAAGGGCCCGATCGACGAACAGGGCCTGTTCCACCTGATCAACACGGTGCGCGGCGCCGGCTCCACGCTTTTGCTCACCGCGCGCCGCTTTCCTTCCGCCTGGCGCGTCGCGCTGCCCGACCTTATCTCGCGACTGAAGGCGGCGGCGACGGTCGAGATCCACGAGCCGGACGACCTGCTGCTCGCCGGCGTCATCACAAAATTGTTCGCCGATCGCCAGATCGAGGTCGAGCCGCATGTCGTGCAATATCTGGTGCGGCGCATCGAGCGTTCGCTGGCGACCGCTATGCGGGTCGTGGAACGCCTTGACCGCGCCGCGCTCGAGCGCAAGACGCCGATCACCCGCGCGCTTGCCGCCGAAACCGTCAGCGCCATGGACGAAGGACAGGGCGAGTTCGACATATAGGGCTTCTTCCCTGTGTTGACCTTTGCGGCCAGACTCGAAGACCCGAACAACGCTGCCGGCATTTGGCGCGAGGTCGAGCAGGAAATCGAACGCCGCAACGCGTCCGGCTATGCCGAATCTTCCGGCACGACCTTTCTGCTTCAGACCCGATGGTTGCCGCTTTCGCGATCGTTTCAGCGCGGCCCCGGCGCCGCCCTGATATGATCGATGAACGCCCGCAGCTTGGGCAGGACCTGCCGTCGTTCGGGATAGTAGAGGAACGCCCCCGGCGTGGTGACGGCGAACGGCGTCAAGAGCGCTTGCAATCGGCCATCGGCGACCGGTGCGCTGGCGAGCGGGCCAGGCACCTGTGCAAGTCCCACACCCTGGATCGCCGCGCCGAGAAGCGTTGGGTAGTCGTGCGCGATGAGCGGCCCTGTGACGATGGCCTCGACCGTCTTGTTGCCGTCGGTAAAGCGCCAGGGGGCGACCGAGCCGTTCGAGCGCCGCATGCGCAGGCAGGCATGCCCGCGCAGGTCCTCGATGTGCTCCGGCCGCGACCGTTGGCGCAGATAGTCGGGGCTGCCGACGACCAACAGCGGGAACGGCGGCGTCAGCCGCACCGCCACCATGTCGGCGGCGATGAGCTCGCCGAGCCGGATGCCGGCATCGAATCCTTCGGCGGCGACATCGACGAGTTCCCCGCTTGCGACGATCTCCAGCTCGATTTCGGGATAGGCTTGGCAGAAGGATGCGATGAGCGGCTCCAGCAGGAGCGGCATCACCGCCGGCGGCACCGAGAGGCGCAGCAATCCGGTCGGGCGCATGCCGAATTCATGCGCGACCTCGCTCGCGGCGACCAGCTCCTCGAAGGCAGGCCCTGCGCGCGACAGGAATCGCTCGCCGGCCTCCGTCAGGCCGACGCTGCGCGTCGTGCGGATGAAAAGCGCGGCGCCGATGCGAGCCTCGAGTGCACGGACCGCCTGGCTGATCGCTGACGGCGTCACGCCGAGCTCGGCTGACGCCTTGCGGAAATTGCGGTGCTTGGCGACGCTCAGGAACGCCTCGACGCCGTCCAGCGCGCCATGCCTGACTGTGAAGTTCTGCTTCATAGCCTGTCGACATTATCGCGGATAGTTGCTGGCCGAAAGCCGTCCTATGTCTGTCACGAGAAACTGGAAGGAATTGAAGATGGCAGATGACCTCGATCGCGTGCGCGATCACTACCGCGCGGCCGGTCTGACCGAGCGTCTGAAGACGGCTCTGGCTGTCTTCGGGCCGGAGGAAGAGCGGCTGAAGCCCGAGCAACTGGCCACCCTCGACCAGTTCCACACGCGCGGGCTCGCTGCGACCGCCGAGCTTGCCAAATTGGCCGGCATTACGGCCGACTTGTCGGTCCTTGACGTCGGATCGGGGGTGGGCGGACCGGCCCGCTTTCTGGCGGCGACCTACGGCTGCGAGGTGACGGGTGTCGACCTCAGCGAGCCCTTCGTCGAAGCCGCGAATTATCTGACCGCACGGACGGGGCAGGCCGCAAAGGTGTCGTTCAAGACCGGCAGCGCGCTGGCGCTTCCCTTCGACGACGGCGGTTTCGACGTCGTTTTGCTGCAGCATGTGGCGATGAACATCGCCGACCGCCCGCTTCTTTATCGTGAAATAAGGCGCATGCTGAAGCCGGGCGGAAAATTCGCGGCCTTCGACGTCGTGCTGAACGGTGGCGATCCCCTCTATCCGGTTCCCTGGGCCAAGACCCCGGCGGAGAGCTTTCTGCTCACTGCCGCCGCGACCTGCGAGGCGATCGAGGCCGCCGGGTTCCGCATGCTTGTCCAGCAGGATGATACCGCGGACGCCAAGACCTGGTTCGCGGCGCTGCGGGCGTCCGGCCCGCCGCCTTCGCTGAACCTCGGCGTCGTCATGGGGCCGGGTTTCGCGGATTTTGCCGCCAATCTCGGACGCAATCTGATGGAAGGCCGGCTGGGTGTCCTGACGGCGGTGTTCGAAGCCGTTCCAGTCAAGAGCTAGAGGAGACAAAAATGTCGCCGGCGACGATCTTCAACACTCATCTCGCCCTGGGCTACGCGCCCTGGCTGCTTTGCTTCGGCGCCTATATCTGGCCAAGGCTCAAGCTCATGGACCGCGTCGAGGCGCAGCGCGCCATCGCCACGCTGCACAGCTTTCGCTTCTTCGGGTTGGTCTTCCTGCTGCCGGGCGTCGTCGGTCCGAACCTGCCCGCCGGCTTCGCTGTCTTTGCCGCCTATGGCGATTTCGCAACCGGACTGCTGGCCATGCTGGCGCTGCTTGCCGTGAGGCGACCCTCGATCTTCTGGCCGCTCGTCGTAGGGTTCAACCTGGTAGGGATAGTCGACCTCGTCGTCGACTACTACCATGGCACCGTGCTCGACCTTCCGGACCTGGCGGGACAACTTGGCGCGACCTACGCGATCCCGATCGTCTATGTGCCGCTGCTGATGATCACGCATATCGCCGCCTTCTATCTGCTGGCGCGCTCTCAGCCTAAGGCCGCGACGGCCGCCGGCGATCAGGAAATAGGCGGCGGCCTCAGCTCCCGCCGCTCTCCTTCATCCGCTCGATGATCTCGGCCATCAGCGCGAGATCACGTCGCGAGTCCGCGAGGTCGGTCAATGGCTTCGTGCCCTCCATGATGTGGCGGTGGAAAGTCTCGAACTCGTTGGAGAAGGCGTCGCCATAGACCGGGCCGAGCGCCTTCGTCACCGGGCCGAGCGGGCCGGCCTCCGTCACCTCGAGCCGTGTCGGCAGGCTGCGGATGTAGGGCGTGTCGTAGATGATGCGCACCCGCCTGGTGTTCGAGCGTACCTCGATCATGGCGTCGAACAGGCCGAGATCGTCGGCCACCGCGTCATAGAGGCAGGCGAAATGCCCGTAGTCGAAGGTCACGCTCGTGTTCGCGCCGCCATTGGTGCGGTGCGCCGCCACCACGCGCTTCGGCTCGCCGATCAGGCCGCGCATGGCCGAGATATGATGCGAGGAAAGCGCGGTGAGCCCGCGATAGGCGCGCACCAGGTCGGTCGACGCATTCTCGCCGACCACCTCGCGGATCAGTGCGTCGCACTCCTTGGCGCCGCGCGCCAGGACGCCACCTTGAGATGCTCAGGCCGCATGCCAAGCAGCAGCTCGTCGCCGGCCCGCGCTCCGACGGGTCGATGTCGTTGGCCCGCCCGCCGTCGATGGTGAGGTCTCCGGCGGTAATCTTTTCCAGCCCCGCGATCATGCGCAGCAAGGTCGACTTGCCGCAGCCGGACGGTCCGACGAAGACGACGAACTCGCGGTCGGCGACATCGAGATCGATGCCCTTGATGATCTCCGCCGATCCGTAGGATTTGTGCACGCCGCGCAGCTTGAGCTCAGCCATGGCTTGCCTCCCTGGCGCCGGCTTTTCCGCCGGCCTTCGTCTCCTCATTCTGCACCATCGCCAGCGCCGTGCCCGGCTCGCCTTCCCACAGGATCAGGCTGGCCGCGCCGACCAGCCCGGCGCGGTCGCCGAGCTCGGCCGGCACGATCGGCACGTCGCGATAGGCCTGCATGGCGCGCTCCTCGACCGTCGCCCTGATTCCCGGCGCCAGAAGATCGAAGCCATTGGCGAGCCCGCCGCCCATGACGATCACCTCGGGCGAATAGAGATGCAGCAGGTTGGTGAAGCCTATGCCGAGCCACTTCGCCTCCGCCTCGACAAGCTCGCCGGCGCTGGCGTCGCCGGCACGCGCGGCCTCGACGACATGGCGGGCGGAGACGTCGCCATCCTTCGAAAGACGCCGGAGCAGCGAGCCGTCGCCCGGCGAGGTGAGCCGCGTCGCCCGGCGCCCGAGCGCGGTGCCGGAGGCGACCGCCTCGAAGCAGCCGACGGCACCGCAGAAGCAGCGGTCGCCTTCGCCGGTGATCGTCATGTGGCCGATCTCGGCCGCGAGCCCACGTCTGCCGTGATAGATGTGACCGTCGGCGATTACGCCACCGCCGATGCCGGTCGACACGGTGACGAAGACCATCGATGCGGCGCCCCGGCCGGCGCCGAAACGCCATTCGCCCAGCGCCGCCGCGTTGGCGTCGTTCTCCAGCCGCACCGGCAGGCCGAACTGACGGCTCAAGATGTCGATCATGGGCACGTTATGCCAGCCGGCGAGCGTCGGCGGCCCGATGACGATACCCGCCTTGGGGTCGAGTGGGCCGGGCGCGCAAGCGCCGATGCCAATGACCCTTGCCTGCGGATGCTCTTTGAGGAGCCTGCCCGCCAGCGCGATGATCTGGCCGATCACCGCTTCCGAACCCGCGCCCGCCAATGTTGCTTCCGAGACGCGTGCGACGACATCGCCGCTGCGCTCGACCAGCGCGCCGCGCAGCTCCGTGCCGCCGAGATCGAAGGCAAGCGCGAGCGTGCTCATCAGGCGGCGGCCTTCAGTCCGTGCAGCCAGGCCATGCGCTGCGCGAGGTCGGGATCGCCGAAGGCGAGCGAACCCAGCACCACCGTGTCGGCGCCTGCGGCGCGCAGCAGCGGCACCGTCTCATGGCGGATGCCGCCATCGGCTGCGAGGATGATGTCGGCCTCGCGGCCGGCTCGTCTGATCAGGGCGCGCGCCTCGATCAGTCGTGGGCAGGCCTGCTCGGACAGGCTCTGCCCCTTGACGCCGATCGAGGTGCCGAGAAGCGTCACGAAGGCCACCTCGGAAAGGAAGGGCACGATGGCGGAGACCGGCGTCTCCAGCCGCAGCACCACGCCCGCCTCGGCGCCGAGCTCATGCGCCAGCTTGACGGCGCGCAAGCCAGCGTCGCCGTTTTCGGCGTGGATGGTCACGAGGTCGGCGCCGGCTTCGATGAACTGGCGCGTCTGCGCTTCGACGATTTCGGCCTCGACCATCAGGTGCACATGGATCGGCTTGGCCGTCAGCTTCGCGATGCGCGCCACCATGTCGGGAAAGAACAGGAAGCCCGGGGTGAAGCGGGCATCCGCCACGTCGATGTGATGCAGATCGGCATGGGCTTCGATCCGCTTCAGGTCGCGCTCCATATTGGCGAGATCCGCCGACCACAGCGAGAATTCGCCGATGAGCCGGTGGCGGGGCAGGGCGGCGATGGCGGCGGGGCCGGAGAGTGGTTTGGCGGTCATGAGAAAATGCGACTCCGGACTTTCGAATGGGATTGCAGGAAGGTCGAGATCTGAGTGTGCAGATCGCTGAAGTGCCTGGCGCTGTCGCGCGCTTTGGGCGTGATTTCGGCGAGGATTGCGTTTGGCATCGCGGCCGCAAGCGTATAGGCCGCCGACAACGGGTGGACGGCATCGATTTCGTTGCCGATGACCAGTGCTGGAATGTCGAGCGCCGCAGCGTCGCGTTCGGCAACGCCGGGTCCGTCGGCGGCGATGTTGGCGAGCACTTGCGCGAACGTCTTGGCGTCGGGCCGGTCGAAATAGCCGAGCAGCGAGGAAAGATTGTCGAGCGCCTCGCGATAGAGCTGCGTGGCGGTCTCGGATCGCGCGAAGATCGTCCGCCCCGTATCGGTCCCGTGTTCGAGGATGAGCTCGGCGACCTCGGCGATCGGCTGAATATTTTGCGGCGCGGCGGAAAACGTCCATGCCGGACGCACCAGGATCAGGCCTGCGACGCGCCGCGGATGGCGGCATGCGAGATGAAGCGCGATTCCCGCGCCCATCGAGACGCCCCCGGCGACGAAGCGGTCGAGGCCGGCCTGGTCGGCGGCGGCAAGAACGTCATCGGCGAACATTTCGAACGAGAATGGCCGCCGCTCGCCGAGTCCGGAGCCGCCATGGCCGCGGCATTCCAGCGTGATGCGGCGGAAGCCGGGGGGAAAAGTCTGCGCGACCTGCGCCTCGCCGCCGCCCAGCCCGTGCTGGAAGACGACTGGCAGGCCTTTGCCCATGTCGGTCATACGGAGCGTGGCACCGTCGCGCAGCAGCGTGCCCATCACACCAGCCCCTTGAGAAAACGCGCTACGCCGGGCGCCTCCTCGGCCGAAAGCCCATGCGTCACCAGCGGTCCGTCGAAGCCTGTGGCCTTCAGCCGTGCGACGAAGTCGATGAAGTCGACGACGCCCTGTCCGGCCGTGGCGAAGCGGCCGTCGGCGAAACGATCCTTCGCATGCGCCAGGGAGACATGGCCCGCCGTTCGCTCGACCGCCTCGGCGACGATGGCGCGTGCCTCGTCGGCATTGGCCCGCTCGAACAGGTTTGCCGGATCGAGCACGATGCGCAGGCGCCTGGAGCCCATCTCGGCGATCAGCCGCATCGCGTCGGCTGCGGAGGTGACGACGTTGGCCTGCTCCGGCTCGATGCCGAGATCGACGCCGTGGCGCTCGGCAAGGTGAAGCGCCTTTTCCATCTCGCGCGCCATGTCGGCCCATGCCGACGGGTCAACATTGTCGGGGTGATGCGCCCACTGGTCCTCGGCGTTGCGCGTTCCGGTGCACAGCGTCACGAGCGGGATCGAAAGCCTGGCCGCGGTCTCGATGATGACCGCCAGCCGGCGCAGCCCGTCATCGCGCACCCGGCTGTCCGGATGCGCCATATTGTAGGTGCCCGACAGCGCGACGAGGCCAACGTCGGAAGCCCTGGCGGCGGCATCGATTATGCGGATCGCTTCGTCCGGAACCGCGTCCGGCATCGGCGGCAGGCCTGCGCAGGCAAAGTTGAACTGGGAGACCGCGAAGCCGGCATCGCACACGGCGGCAAGAACGCCGGCCGGCTCGCTGCCCGGAAAAGTCTTGGCGAACACCCCGACCTGCATCAGACCGCTCCGGTGACGCCGGCGAGTTCGACGCGCTCGCCGCTTTCGACCGAGCGGGCGATCGCCACCATGGCGCGGATCGAGGCGAGCCCGTCTTCGACATTGGCGCCGCGCTGCGGCGCGCCGTCGAGCACCGTGTCGGCGAGGCCTTCCAACTGGCGCCGGAAGAAATGGCCGTCGGCGCCGAGCGGCTTGCGTGATGTGGCGTCCTTCTCGTGGAAGATGTCGACCTCGCTCGCCCGGAAATACCAGGGATTGAAGGTCTTCGCGATCACGGAGCCGTTCTCGCCATAGAGCTGGAAACCTTCGTGCCAGTCCAGACGCACGGCAACGGTGAGATCGAGATGGCCGAGGGCGCCATTGGCGAACTCGGTTTCGACGAACCAGCAATAGGCC
>NZ_RZSC01001089.1:0-1483 GCF_003998155.1 Mesorhizobium sp. M1E.F.Ca.ET.063.01.1.1 | reverse complement strand
GCACCGAGCAGCCGGCCAGCGTGCGCCTGCGGGACTATTCCGACCTCAATGTCGAGCTCGGACGCAAGCTGATCGCCGAGCGGCGATTGCCGGCGAGCGTGTCTTTCCAGCGCGCCGACGCCTTCGACGGCGACGGGCTGGCGGCGCTCGACCCGGCGCCGGATCTCGCGATCGTCTCCGGCCTTTACGAACTCTTCGCCGACAACGCGCTGATTGCGCGCTCGCTCGGCGGCCTTGCCCGCGCCATGCAGCCCGGCAGCCTGCTGATCTACACCAACCAGCCCTGGCATCCGCAGCTCGAAATGATCGCGCGCAGCCTAACCTCGCATCGCGGCGGCCAGGCCTGGGTGATGCGGCGGCGCACGCAAGGCGAGATGGACCAGCTGGTCGAGGCGGCCGGCTTCGAGAAGCTCGACCAGCGCATCGACCAATGGGGCATCTTCACCGTCTCGTTGGCAAGGCGGCTTTAAATCAAGAGATAGAGCATGATGTCGTCCGAAAACCGCTTCACACTTTTCGGCATCATGCTCTAGGACCGCCCACGCATGCCCACCAGTGCCGAGCCCCCGCGCCTTGCAGTCTCCACATCCGCCGAGCCCTATGGGCGTGTCGTCGTCCGGGCAGCGCTTTGGCTCACGTTGCTCGCGCCACTCTTCTATTCGACCTACGGCTTCGCCAACTGGCTGGCGTCGACGCGCGAGCATGTCGGCAGCATCGTGTTCGCCTGGGAGCACCATGTTCCATTCCTCGCCTGGACGATCGTGCCCTACTGGTCGATCAACCTGTTCTACGGGCTGTCGCTCCTGCTCAACGACAGCCGGCAGGGCGTCGACCGGCTGGCCAGCCGCTACCTCACCGCGCAGGTCGTCGCCGTCACCTGCTTCATCCTGTTTCCGCTGACCGCCACCTTCGTGCGGCCGGCAACGAGCGGCCTGCCCGGCTTCCTGTTTGCCGTGCTCGGCGGTTTCGACAAGCCGTTCAACCAGGCGCCATCGCTGCACATCGCGCTTTTGGTGATCATCTGGGATCACTGGCGCCAGCGCCTAGGAGGCCCACTGCTCGCGCTTTGGCACGGCTGGTGCTTCCTGATCGGCGCCTCGGTGCTGACGACCTGGCAGCACCATTTCATCGACATCCCCACCGGCGCGCTGCTCGGCTTCTTTGCGTTGTGGCTCTTTCCAGCCAAGGGCGAGATGCCCTTCGCCGGATTCCGCCTGACCGCCGATGCCAAGGCACGGCGGCTTTCGCTGTGCTACGCGCTGGGCGCCGCGCTCGTTCTCGCCGGCGCTGCCATCGGTGTCTTCTTTTCCGCTATCGCGCTTGTCCTTTTGTGGCCGGCGCTGGCGCTGGCCATCGTCGCCTTCGCCTATGCCGGGGCCGGCGCGAAAGTGTTCCAGAAGACGGCGGACGGCCAGGTTTCGCTGGCGAGCCGCATCCTGCTGTGGCCTTACCGGCTTGCGCGTCCAGGCCAGGACATTGATCC
>NZ_RZSC01001088.1:0-1485 GCF_003998155.1 Mesorhizobium sp. M1E.F.Ca.ET.063.01.1.1 | reverse complement strand
CTACCCGTTCCCGCCGAGGAACGATGTGCGCGGCACCCAAGTCGAACTCGCCGCGCTTATCCGCCTGCACAAGGTGGAGCTGATCTCGATCGGCAACGGCACCGGCAGCCGCGAGACCGAGAAGCTGGTGGCCGACATGCTGTCGGATCTGCCGGCCGGTGCCGGGCCGAAGCCGCTCAAGGTGATCGTCAGCGAGGCGGGTGCCTCGGTCTATTCGGCTTCCGCGACGGCAGCGGCAGAGTTCCCGGGCCTGGACGTGTCGCTGCGTGGCGCGGTGTCGATCGCGAGGCGCCTGCAGGACCCGCTCGCCGAGCTGGTCAAGATCGAGCCGAAGTCGATCGGCGTCGGCCAGTACCAGCACGATGTCGACCAGTACCGGCTTGGCCGCTCGCTGGAAGCGGTGGTGGAGGACGCGGTCAACGCCGTCGGCGTCGACCTCAACACGGCGTCCGCGCCGCTGCTCGCGCGCGTTTCAGGGTTGGGGCCGTCGCTCGCGGAAGCAATCGTGGCGCATCGCGACGCCAGCGGTGCTTTCGGAACACGACGCGACTTGCTCAAGGTTGCACGGCTCGGGCCGCGCGCGTTCGAGCAGTGCGCCGGCTTCCTGCGCATCCCGAACGGCGTGGAGCCGCTCGATGCTTCCTCGGTGCACCCGGAAGCCTATGGCGTGGCGAAAAGGATAGTCGCTGCCTGCGGACGCGACGTGCGCTCGCTGATGGGCGACAGCGCGGCACTCAAGGCGCTCGACCCGCGCGTCTTCGTCGACGAACGCTTCGGTCTGCCGACCGTGCGCGACATCATCGCCGAGCTGGAAAAGCCTGGACGCGACCCGCGTCCCGGCTTCAAGACGGCGACCTTTGCCGAGGGTGTCGACGACATCAAGGACCTGAAGCCCGGCATGCTGCTCGAAGGCACCGTCACCAATGTCGCGGCCTTCGGCGCCTTCGTCGACATCGGCGTCCACCAGGACGGACTGGTGCATGTCTCGCAACTGGCCGACCGCTTCATCAAGGATGCGCATGAGGTGGTGAAGGCGGGCGACGTGGTGAAGGTTCGCGTCGTCGACGTCGACATCAAGCGCAAGCGCATCGGGCTTTCGATGCGCAAGGATGGCGGCGAGGGCGCTCCCCGCGGCGGCCAGCGAGATCAGGGGGGCAAGCCCGCGCCGCGCTCTCCGGCTCCGCATCGGCAACAGGAGCGGCCGGCGCAGGGCGCGTTTGGCGCGGCGCTCGCCGAGGCGATGAAGCGCAAATAGCTACCAGGCCAGAACAGCCGGTTCCTTCTCGACCTGGCCCAGCAGCCAATCGCGAAAGCTGGCGACGGGGGCATGGCCGCGCTTGTCGTGCGGCACGACGAGGTAATAGGCGCTGCGGCTCTGCATCGGTTGGCCGGGCGCCGGGACCAACTGGCCGCGCTGCAACTCGCCGGCAATCAGGATTTCCGGCAGCAGCGCGACGCCAAGACCTGCCATGCAGGCCTGGGCGA
>NZ_RZSC01001087.1:0-1485 GCF_003998155.1 Mesorhizobium sp. M1E.F.Ca.ET.063.01.1.1 | reverse complement strand
GCCGACGATGGGCAGCGCCTTGTCCTCGCCGGCTGCCGCGATCACGCTGTCGAGCAGGCCGGGGAAGCGCTTGTCGAGGTCGTCGCGGCGCAGCGTGATCAGCCGGCTGGTGCCGACCACTTCGGCACGTGTCACACCCGCCTCGCGCAGCTTGGCGAGGTGGTAGCTGAGGTTGGTCTTGGAGGCGAGGTCGAGGAACTTGCTGCAGTTCAGCGGCACGCCTTCCTTGCTGGCGAGATAGCGCACGATGGCAAGCCGGGTCGGGTCGCCGAGCACGGCGAGCACGATCGGCAGGCTGATCTGGTCGGTGGTTGGGTGGGGCAGGGTCATGGCCGAGAATTAAGCACAAACGGAACCAACTTCAACGCGTCTCCTTGTCATGCCGGGTCACATGAGATCTTCATTTCGAGCCCCGTACTGACACAGGGCTGTCAGCAGGGTTCAGCTATTTTCCCCTGGCTCGGTTGACATCATGCCCCTTCATGTCCAATTGTTCAATAACTTTTGAACTAAGGGCACATCCTCATGGACAAGCGGATCTACTGGCTTGCGCTCGGATCGTTCGCGATCTCGACCGAAGGCTTCGTCATCTCCAGCCTTCTTCCCGACATTGCCTCGGATGCCGGCATCTCCGTTCCGCTCGCCGGCTCGCTGATCACCGCCTTCGCGCTCGCCTATGCGATCGGCGCGCCGGTGCTGGCGACGCTGACCGGCGAATGGGACCGGCGGCGCGTCATCCTGTGGACGCTGGTGTTCTTCGTGATCGGCAATCTCGTCGCGGCGGTGAGCTCGTCCTTCGAGTTGCTGCTCATCGCGCGCATCGTCATGGCGCTCTCGTCCGGCCTGTTCGCGGCAACCGCTCAAGGGACGGCCGTGGCGCTGGTCGATGACCATCACCGGGCGCGCGCGATCGCGGTCGTCGTCGGCGGCACCACGGTGGCGGTGGCGGTCGGCGCGCCGCTCGGCGCGCTGGTCGCGGCCATCGCCGGCTGGCGCGGCACCTTCTTCGCCATTGCCGGGCTCGGCGCGCTGGCCGGCGCGATCCTGTGGTGGCGGCTGCCGCGCGGCATCGTCGGCACCAGGCTGCCGCTCAAGGCTCGGCTGGCGGCGGCGGTCCGTCCCGGCGTGATGCCCATCCTCGCGACGACCGTGCTGGCGCTGGTCGGCGCCTTCACGGTCTTTGCCTTCATTGCGCCCTTGGCCATCGAGGGCGGCGGTCTCAGCCCGCTTGCGCTGCCCGGCATGCTGCTCGCCTTCGGCGTCGGCGCCGTCATCGGCAACATCGCCGGCGGCCAGGCAGCCGACCGCTTCGGCGCTGCGCGCACCGTCTGCTGGTCCTTAGCACTGAGCGCGGCCATGCTGGCGACATTCTCGCTGATCCCCACCTTCCTGCCGCATTCCATCGCCGGCCCGGCGCTGATGGGAATGATGGTGCCGTGGGGCATCGTCGGCTGGGCCTTTCCGCCGGCGCAGGCGAGCCGCATC
>NZ_RZSC01001086.1:0-1485 GCF_003998155.1 Mesorhizobium sp. M1E.F.Ca.ET.063.01.1.1 | reverse complement strand
GGCTTTTACGATCCGCGCGTTGAAATCGGCGAAGATATTCATCGGGTATGCTCTGGAAAATTGGTTATCGGACCGCCCGGAAGAGTCCGCTTCGAAACTCGCCCCGATGAGTCAGATGGCGTGGCTTTCGAGAACCGGAGCGGACATTTAAGTCCGTGAGCACCGGAAGCGGAGAAAGTCGCGTCAGATGGCCGCCAGGGTAGAGTTTCGAAGCGGGCTCTAGCTCAAATCGGGCGTATGGTCAAACAATCGCCTGTGCTCCTTGAGCGCATAGGTGTCGGTCATGCCTGCCAGGAAGTCCGCAACGCTGCGCGCCTTGATGCGATCTTCAGCGCGGTCGAGCCCTTCGCGCCATCCGTCGGGCATGGCGCGCGGATCGGCGAAATAGACATCGAACAGGTCGCGAACGATCCGTTCGGCGTCGGCCCGCACACGCATCACTTCGGCATGCCGATAGAGATGCTTGTAGAGAAAGGCCTTCAACTCCTTCTCTTCGGCAGCCATGCTTGCGGAGAAGGTGACCATCGTCTCGCCCGCCGCCCTCACCGCATCCGCGCTCTCCGGCTTGAGGCGCTCGATATTGGCGGTGGCGGAAGCAATCACATCCTCCACCATCAACGTGATCTGCCGGCGCATCAGCTCGTGGCCGGTGCGCACGTCATCGAGCTGCGGGTAGCGGGCGCGCACGCCCTTCAGGATCGAGCCCGGCAGGCCGACGTCCTCCAGCATGTCCAGCGTCAGGAAGCCGGAGCGCAGGCCGTCATCGATGTCATGGCTGTTGTAGGCAATGTCGTCGGCGATCGCCGCGCACTGCGCCTCGATGCCGGCGAAGCGGTCGAGCTCGAGGTCGTGCAGTTCGGAGTAATCGCGGATCGCCTGCGGCACGGGACCCTTGAGCCCTTTCCCGCTTGCGTCGGTCAGCGGCCCATTGTGCTTGACCAGCCCCTCCAGCGTTTCCCAGGTGAGGTTCAGCCCGTCGAAATCGGCGTAACGCCGCTCGAGCCTGGTGACGATGCGCAGCGACTGCGCATTGTGGTCGAACCCGCCCCAGGCAGCCATCTTCTCGTTCAGCGCCTCCTCGCCGGTATGGCCGAAGGGCGTATGGCCGAAATCATGGACCAGGGCGACGGCTTCGGCGAGGTCCTCGTCGCCGCGCAGCGCCCGCGCCAAGGCGCGGGCGATCTGCGCCACCTCGATCGAATGCGTCAGCCTGGTGCGATAGTGGTCGCCTTCATGCGCGACGAACACCTGCGTCTTATGTTTCAGCCGGCGAAAGGCGGTGGAATGGATGATGCGGTCGCGGTCGCGCTGGAACGGCGTGCGGGTCGGGCTTTCGGGCTCGTCGAACAGCCGGCCGCGCGACCGCGCCGGATCGCTCGCATAGACGGCGCGCGGCCGATAGCCGAATCCGATATCGCCGAGAGCGTCCTTGCTCATTCGCCCACCAGTTGACTTGCCCCCGCCCGCTTCATACCTATCATGGGA
>NZ_RZSC01001085.1:0-1491 GCF_003998155.1 Mesorhizobium sp. M1E.F.Ca.ET.063.01.1.1 | reverse complement strand
CCTCTGCTCTCTGCCGCTCCATCGCATTGGTGAAGCCGGCCAAATCGACGGAGATGCTGCGCTGGCGCAGCGCATCCTGCGTCAGGTCGAGCGGGAAGCCGTAGGTGTCATAGAGCTTGAAGGCCGTCTCGCCGTCCAGCATGTCGCCGGCGCCGAGCGTCTCCGTCGCATCCGCCAGCAGCCCGAGTCCGCGCACCAGGGTCTTGCGGAAGCGCGTCTCCTCGAGCTTCAGCGTCTCGGTGATCAGCGCTTCGCCGCGGCTCAGTTCGGGATAGGCCTGGCCCATTTCGCGCACCAGCGCCGGAACCAGCTTCCACATCAGCGGCTCCTTGGCGCCCAAGAGCTGCGCATGGCGCATGGCGCGGCGCATGATGCGGCGCAGCACATAGCCGCGGCCTTCGTTGGACGGTAGCACGCCGTCGGCCACCAGGAAGGAGGTCGAGCGCAGGTGATCCGCGATCACGCGGAAGGACGCAACGTTCTCCTCATTGGGACCGTGGCCGAGCGCCGAGGACGCGGCATCGATCAGGTGCTTGAACAGGTCGGTCTCGAAAACGCTCTCCACCCCCTGCAGGATGGATGCCATGCGCTCCAGGCCCATGCCGGTGTCGATCGATGGACGCGGCAGGTCGATGCGCTCTTCCTTCGTCACCTGCTCATACTGCATGAACACCAGGTTCCAGAATTCGAGGAACCGGTCGCCGTCCTCCTCCGGGCTGCCGGGCGGTCCGCCCCAGATGTGCTCGCCGCGGTCGATGAATATCTCCGAACAAGGGCCGCACGGTCCGGTGTCGCCCATCGCCCAGAAATTGTCCGAGGTCGGGATGCGGATGATGCGATCGTCGGAGAAGCCGGCGATCTTCTTCCAGTAGCCGGCCGCCTCGTCGTCGGTGTGATAGACGGTGACCAGGAGCTTGTCCTTCGGCAGGCCGAATTCCCTGGTGATCAGGTTCCAGGCAAGCTCGATCGCGCGCTCCTTGAAATAGTCGCCGAACGAGAAATTGCCGAGCATCTCGAAAAAGGTGAGATGGCGCGCGGTATAGCCGACATTGTCGAGGTCATTGTGCTTGCCGCCGGCGCGCACGCTCTTCTGCGCGGTCGAAGCGCGCGAATAAGGCCGCTTCTCCAGCCCGGTGAAGACGTTCTTAAACTGCACCATGCCGGCGTTGGTGAACATCAGCGTCGGGTCGTTGCGCGGCACAAGCGGGCTGGAGGCGACGATCTCGTGACCCTCCTTGCGGAAGTAGTCGAGGAATGTCGACCGGATGTCGTTCACGCCACTCATGAGTACTGCCTTTTCGCGAGAACCGCCGGCTTAGCCGGCGGCAAATGGGCTTTCGGTTCCGAAGATAGATTGGCCTTTTAGCCGTAGCTCTTGACCCTGTCCAGAAACACGGAATTGGGCCAAATCAGACGTCGCCGGCGGCCCTGCGCTGCCCGCAAACGCAAACCGCCGACACGAAGGCCGGCGGTTCGGAACGCAGTACCAGG
>NZ_RZSC01001084.1:0-1493 GCF_003998155.1 Mesorhizobium sp. M1E.F.Ca.ET.063.01.1.1 | reverse complement strand
CGCCTGCAGAGATGCGAGCACGGTTTCGACGGAAGCGGGGTCGGGCAGGCGGACGGGTTTTCCTTCGCTCATCCAGGTGGCCTTTCTCGCGCGGCGGAATAGCGCCTTGTGTCATTCTCGGCCGCGCGGGACGTCGCCGGCGGCCATCCTGGGGCCGAAAATGACTGATTTGCGGCGCAAAAACAATCACTATCGATAAGCGGTAATTATCGATAGTGAGCTTTCATTCCAAAGATCATCGCCTGTGACGGAAGCAAATGGCGGAATAGCTTCCGTTACGCAAATCAGCTACAACAACATCAATGGCTTACGATCTCGCTAATTTGCCCCTGAGGACCCTGATCGAGCCGCTCGCCCGTGCCGATGTCGCTTTTGCTTCCCGATTCAATTGAAGCGCTAAGGCGAAAAAATTGAATCGCTAAGGTGAAAATCCTGCTCTCCCGGATCGCCATGCTGCGGCTTCAATCGGGGCAGGGGAGGGGCCTTCAAAGCCCCGACGCCTTGGTGAGATTGGTGCGGAAGCGGTCGCGCCGTCGCTGATATTTGCGTGTCATTTCGGCCGAGGCGTGGCCGAGCTGCTTTTGAACGTAACGCTCCTCGATGTCGGCCGAGGAGGCAAGGCCGGCGCGCAGCGAGTGCCCTGAGAACAGCCCCGCCCGTTCCCCTTCCGGTAGATCGGAACGGACGCCGGCGGCGAGCGCGGTCCGCTTGACCAGACGGGCGACATGTTTGTCGGAAAGGCGCTCGACGTCGACGGTCTTGTTGTCCTTGAAGATGCGGCGGAACAGGGGACCTCTCGCGATCCGGCCAAAGCGGATCCAGCTCTCGAGGGCAGCGACGGGGCAGGTCTGGTCGGAAGCGCCGCGGCCGACCTCGACCTCGCGCCAGCCGGTCTTGCCGCGCAGCGTCACCAGCACGCCCTGGCCAGGAAAAAACTCGATCCAGCCATTGCCGTCGCTGTGATCGTCGCGCACGACGTCGAGACCGACGATCTCGGAACGCCGCAGGCCGCCGGCGAAGCCCAAGAGCAGGATGGCCCGGTCGCGCAGGCTCCTCAGATCATGGCCGAGCGTGTTGACCATCGCCTTGATGTCGTCGCTGAGCACGGCCTCCTTCTGCCGCGGCGGCTTTGCGTGCTTGCGGCGGATGCCGGCGAGCACCGTCGCAATGTGCCGATCGGCGCGATCCATCGGCACGCCGCGCTGGGTGAAGTTCCAGGCCAACCCGGAGAGGCGCCGCTCGATTGTCGCGACGGAGAGCGCGGCGAGGCCGCGTTTCGGATCGCCGGCCGCGCAGGCACCGATATAGAGGCCGATGACCTGGCTTGATGGCGGCATGGGCTCGAAGCCTTCGCGACGGCACCAGGCGGCGAAATGCCGCCAGTCCTTGGCATAGGCATCTCGCGTGTTCTCGGAACTGGCGGCCTTCGCATAGGCCGTCGCTGTCTCGACGAGGGTTTCCAGCCGCGCCGGCGACGGCGTGGCGCCCATTTC
>NZ_RZSC01001083.1:0-1502 GCF_003998155.1 Mesorhizobium sp. M1E.F.Ca.ET.063.01.1.1 | reverse complement strand
GACAGAAACATGTCGCAACGTTGGCTTGTCGTTAAGTTGACGATGCAAGATGTCCACAAGGAAACATGTTTCCGTGCTAACATGTGCAGATGAGTTGGAAATGAAAGCTGGGTTGATGTAGCGTACACCCGCAAAGATGTTTTGGTGATATTGTTTTTGTCTTTGGCAGGATAGCCTTTTTTGTGTTACACACGAAAAAAGGACGGCGCGGCCCAACGGCCTTAGCGCCCGCAAGCGGGCTTGAAGATGAGAGCCAACAGTGGCCAAACAGAAAGGCAGAATGCATCCCGGCGCTATGGCGAAGTCCTGCATGTGCGCTTCTCAAGAGTCGAACTGGAGCGGCTGCGCACCATGGCTGACGTGGAGTCGGTGACGGTCAGCGAAGTCGTTCGCCGCCTTGTCCGCACCGAGGCGGGGTTTCTACCGGCGGCGACGGGGGAACTGCGACCTTCCATTGAGGAGGCCACCGACCAGCTTCGCCGTGTTGGTGTGAATTTCAATCAGGCGGTCCGCGCGATGAACGAGGGCCGGGTGCCATATGACGAGGACCTTGAGCGCGCCTTGATCGCCGTTGGTGAGCTCGTGCGCCGGTTCCGCGAAGAATTGAAGGCAATGATTGCCAGGCCGCGCAAGCGGCGCGAGGTCAAGGCATGAGCGGTCATCTCGCCGGATATGCTGCCGAGATCGAATGCTATCTGCGGATGCCGGGCGCTGGCGATCTCGAGCAGCTTGAGGAGGATAAGCCTTTGCAAGCGGCTGGCCGGGAGACGGCCGATCGTCAAGCGATGAACATCCATGCGAGCGCCGCCGCCCCGGCCCGCGCGGCTTCGCCTATGGCGGGTGCGCAATGGCCGACGGCGAGCGCAACGCACCTGGGAGCGAGCGCACGGGTCGCAAAGGCACCGGTTTCGTCCGCTGGCCGAGGAGGACCGCTCAGCGCGATACCGCTGTCTGTGTGCACCAGTGGGAGCTTGCGTTCATCCAGCGACGCAAAGGGGGCGATAGCGATTTTCGACCTCGCGCTCGGCGCCTTCGTCAAGGAAGAGGAAGAAGAATGGCGGCGCCGTGGCGGGGGCGGCGGAAGGTCGGGCGCGCTCCCGTCCACTCGACGCTTCGCGCGGGCGACGCGAGAGGCGAGGGCGGTTGCGGCGCGAGCGGCCTATGCCGCCGGCGCGCAGCCAGCGGTGTTCAAGATCTTGTCCAGCGCGGCCAATGGCAAGCAGGCGGGCGCCTTGCTTGCCTATATCGGCACACGCGCCAATGAACAGGGCGAGAAGCGCGATATCGAGATCTTCACCGATAGCGGACAGGGGCTTGCCAATGCGCAGGACCGTCGCGGCTTCCTGCACCAAGTCACGGAGACATTCCAGGCGCAGCTTGAGAATACGAATTTCATTGAGGTGCGGTTCGAGCTCGCCGGTGACGTCACGGACGATGCGCTTGGCCAGGCGTTGAATGGGGCCTTCGGATCGAAGCCTTTCGTCTATGCTCGCACCGGCAAC
>NZ_RZSC01001082.1:0-1503 GCF_003998155.1 Mesorhizobium sp. M1E.F.Ca.ET.063.01.1.1 | reverse complement strand
GCCCCGGATAATCCCGGCTGACGCTCTCAACTTCGAGCAGCGGCTTGGCGGAGCCGGCAAGGTGGGTTTTCGGACGCGCCGGCACGTGCATCGAGGCTAGCGCCAGCTCGCGCGTGTAGAAGTGGAGCTGCTCCGACAGCGTGCGCGCGGTGTCGCCGGCTTCCGTCACCTCGCCGCGGCGCAGGATGGTCAGGCGGTCAGACATTTCGGTCACCACCGCCAGGTCGTGCGAAATGAGCAAAAGGCCCATGCGGTTCTCGCTGACCAGGTCGCGCAGCAGGTCGAGTATCTGCGCCTGCAGCACCACATCGAGCGCCGTCGTCGGCTCGTCGGCGATCAAGAGCTTTGGCTTGAGCGCGCAGGCGATCGCAATGACGACGCGCTGGCGCTGGCCGCCGGACAGTTCATGCGGGTAGCGCGACAGCGGGAATCTTGTCTCCTGCAGACCGACCCGGTCCAGGATTTTTCGTGCGTGTTCCTCTGCCTCGGCGCGGCCAGCCTTGGTGTGCCAGCGAATGCCTTCGGCCACCTGCTCGCCGATCGTCTTGACCGGATTGAGCGCCGTCATCGGTTCCTGGAAGACCATGCCGATATCATCGCCGCGCAGCGCGCACATCTGGTCCTCGCTCGCGCCGAGGATATCGATGCCGTCGAAGGTGACGCGGCCGCTGGCTTGGGCCAGATGCGGCCGCAGCCGCATGATTGTCAGCGCCGTCATCGATTTGCCGGAGCCCGATTCGCCGACCAGACCGACCACTTCGCCGGGCGCGATCGCAAGATCGACTTCCTTCAGGATCGGCGTCCCGCCGATCGACAGCGACAGGTTCTCGATATCGAGCAGGCTCATCGCTGCCGCCGCGATTTCGGATCGAGTATGTCGGCGATGCCGTCGCCGAGCAGGTTTAGCCCCAGCACGGTGACGACGATCGCCATACCGGGAAAGATCGCCATCCAGGGCGCCGTCACCATACGCGTCTGCGCGTCGAACAGCATGCGGCCCCAACTCGGCATCGGCGGCTGCGCGCCAAGGCCGACATAGGAAAGACCGGCTTCGGCGAGGATGCCCAGCGCAAACTGGATGGTGCCCTGGACGAGCAGCAGGGTCGCGATGTTGGGCAGGATGTGCTCGACCGTGATCTCGGTCATGCCCTTGCCGGCGGCGCGCGCGGCAAGGATGAATTCGCGCGGCCAGATCGCCAGCGCGCCGGCGCGGGCGACGCGGGCGAAGACCGGGATGTTGAAGATGCCGATGGCGATGATGGCGTTGACGGCGCCGGGGCCGAAGATGGCGGTGATCATGATCGCCGAAAGCAGCGCCGGGAAGGCGAAGACGAGGTCGTTGACGCGCATCAGAGCCTCGTCGGCGATGCCGCCGCGCGCGGCGGCAAAGGCGCCGAGCGGCACGCCTACGCCCATGCCGATGCCGACCGCAACCAGCGCCACGGCAATCGAGTTGCGGGCGCCGACCATGATCATCGACAGGATGTCGCGGCCAAAATGATC
>NZ_RZSC01001081.1:0-1503 GCF_003998155.1 Mesorhizobium sp. M1E.F.Ca.ET.063.01.1.1 | reverse complement strand
GACGTAGGCCCCGCGCGTTGACATTACAATGACGGGCGGACGCTTTGTGGAACTGACGCCGCTTAGCTTCCGATATGGCGCCGGCCGCCTCGCGCCTGCGCCAGCTCGACCTGGCGATGCCGCTCGGCGTAGCGGGCGCGGTCTTCTTCCGAGCGCGCCTCGAAGCAATGCGGGCATGAGATGCCGATGACATATTTCGGCGAAAGCCGATCCTCGACGGTGAGCGGATGCCGGCAGGCACGGCACAACTCGGCATCACCTTCGGCCAGCCCATGCGACACGGAAACCCGCTCGTCGAAGACGAAACACTCGCCCTGCCACAGGCTCTCTTCGGCCGGCACCTCTTCGAGATATTTCAGGATGCCGCCCTTGAGATGGAAGACTTGGCCGAAGCCAAGCGACTTCACATAGGCCGTCGCCTTCTCGCAGCGAATGCCGCCGGTGCAGAACATCGCCACCTTGCGGCCTTCGAGCTCATCGCGGTGCTGCTCGACCCAGGCCGGGAACTCGCGAAAGCTGGCGGTTTTCGGATCGACGGCGCCCTTGAAGGTGCCGATCGACACCTCGTAGGCGTTGCGCGTGTCGATCACCAATGTATCGGCGTCCGAGATCAGCGAATTCCAGTCGGCCGGCGCGACATAGGTGCCGGCGCTGGTCGCGGGGTCGAGATCGTCGACGCCCATGGTGACGATCTCGCGCTTCAGCCGCACTTTCATGCGGTGGAACGGCATGTCGGCGGCGGCGCTGTATTTGACCTCCAGCCCGGCAAGCCCTTCGATCGCCTGGAGGTGGTCGATCAGCGCCGAAATCGCTTCCTCGCTGCCGGCGACCGTGCCGTTGATGCCCTCATGCGCCAGAAGCAGCGTGCCCTTGATGCCGCGCTCGAGGCAAAGGGCGGCAAGCGTCGCGCGCAGGGCTTCGATGCCGTCGAGCCGGGCAAACTTGTAAAGCGCGGCGACGCGAACCGGCTGAATATCCGTGCTTGTTGTCATGGCCATGCCACTAAACCGTGCTGAAAGCGGTTTCAAGGCAGAGCCAGTGAACGGCCCGCCGCGTGACATCGCGACACGCCCTGGCTTCGTGGACTTGGGTTACCCCTTCTGCTAATCGGTTGAAATCGATCGCAATGGAGAACAGCGAATGACCAGCAAGACCGAAAAGCTCCTGTCGCTTCTCAATGGTCAACCTGTCATCCCGGTGCTCAAGATCGCCAATGTCGCCGACGCCGTGCCGCTCGCCCGTGCTCTGTCGCGCGGCGGCTTGAGGGCGATCGAGATTACGCTGCGCACAGCCGACGCCCTGGAAGCGATCCGCCGCGTCGCGGCCGAGGTCGAGGACGCGATCGTTGGCGCCGGCACCATTCTCGATGCCAGGCAATTCGACGAGGCAGCCGCCGCCGGCTCGAAATTCATCGTCAGCCCCGGCATCACCAGCCAGCTTCTGGACACGGCGAAGGGCAGCCCCGTGCCGCTGCTGCCCGGCGCCATCACGCCGGGTGAGATC
>NZ_RZSC01001080.1:0-1504 GCF_003998155.1 Mesorhizobium sp. M1E.F.Ca.ET.063.01.1.1 | reverse complement strand
TAGCAGGCTGTTGAAGAAGTCCACTTTCGGGCGGTGAAGTCGGCTTCGTCGCCGTTGTGAAAGCAGATTTGGCCCATGATGGAGCCGTCTGGTTGGATTTCGGCCCAGCCGTCGCCTTGGGCTTCGTCCATTTCATCGTTGCCTTGCCAGGAGAAGGCGACATGATTTCCATCCGCTCCGCCGAAGATCTGCCCGGTGACGCAGCCGAAGGCGAATTCGCCGGAGCCGCTGGCCGCGAACTCGATGTAAGCGGGCTCCATCATGTCGCGATAGTCCTCGACATAGTCGGGCATCGCGACGATCCGCCAACGGCCGGCGAGGCTCATGGCTGTACCGCCAGCAGCTTGGGCAAGCGGACCAGATTGTAGGCCGCCAGGTTCAGGGTGAAGGCCGCGCCCACACGGGCGCATCCTCGCAGCTTGACCTTGGCCATGCCGGCCGATGACTTGATCCAGCCGAACACCTCTTCGATCCGCTTGCGGCAGCGCTGGCTGGCTTCATAGCCCGGATGGCGCTTCGTGCGGCCATCGATGGCCGTTACGCGAGGCTTGCCGGTTTTGCTCAGATGGCCGTCGACGGCGATGTGCGGCGTGACGTTGTGCTCGCGCAGATCCTTGACGAACTGGCGTACGTCATAGGCCTTGTCGGCCCCAAGCGTGATGCGCCGCCGCGATGGCCGGCGTTTCAACATGGCAAGCGCAGCCTCGCGCTCGGCTTTGCCCGTGGCCTGGGTGACGCCGCCATCCACGACCAGCCCGTGGCGGTTCTCCATCAGCGCATGGCCCATGTAGCACAGCTTCGCTGGCTGACCGTCGCCCTTCTTGTAAAGCCGCGCCTGCGGATCGCTCGTGCTCTGGTGGGTATCGTTGGAGCGCTTCTCCTTGTGGAAGCCGCGCTCGGCGTTGCGGCCAGCGCCATCCGGATCGTTGTCGCCGCCGTCCTTGCGGCGGAAGCTCTTGATCGAGGCCCAGGCTTCGATCATCGTCCCATCCACCGAGAAGTGATCCGACGACAACAGCCGCTTCACCCTTGGCTGCGCCAGCACCGCGCGCAGAAACTTTGCCGCGATCTCACCTTCCAACAGCCGATCCCGGTTCTTGGTGAAGCTCGAATGATCCCAGGCCGGCTCGTCAACGCCGAGCCCCACGAACCAGCGGAACAGAAGATCGAACTCCATCCGCTCCATCAACTGACGTTCCGAGCGAATGCCGTAGAAGGCCTGCAACAGCATCGCACGCAGCAAACGCTCCGGCGCGATCGAGGGCCGGCCGAGCCCGGGCGGATAAAGCACCGCAAAATCGCTGTCCATCCCTACGAGAGCCGCGTTCACGATCTCCCGTATCACCCGAAGCGGATGATCCCGCCGAACCCGCGCCTCGAGGTCGACATAGGAAAACAGCGAGCCCGACCGTTCGTCCAATCCGCGCATTCACCGTCCCCAAATCGTTCGGGGAGCAGTGAATCACGCTCCAAACAACCGCGCCAGTACTTCTTCAACAGCCTG
>NZ_RZSC01000107.1:0-12316 GCF_003998155.1 Mesorhizobium sp. M1E.F.Ca.ET.063.01.1.1 | reverse complement strand
GGTGCGGGCGCCGGTGCCGGAAAGGCGGCGGCAACCGCCGAACTCGCCCGAGCGGCACACCGTTAAACTCCGCTGCAGCGCGTCACTGGCGGCAAGGCGCGATATTTTTTAAGCTTAAAACTTTTACCTTGAAAAGTCCGAGACTTTGGATAAGCATTCAACATCGACGGTGACCGCGGCCAAGTGTGCTGCCGGTCCTGTCGCGGCGTCCAGGGTGCGAGGTTCAGTCCTTGTCGTTCATGCTGCCCCAGTCATCATCTCTGGCCAGCGCGCGTTACGCTTTCGAAGGCGTCCGCGCACAAATCCGCGATCTTCACACCGAGAACATTGCCAACCTCGCCTTGCGCGCCCGCGAACTGGGAGACGTGATCGCGCTCTGGTACGGCGAAGGCGACATGGTGACACCCGCCTTCATCCGCGACGCAGCGAAGGCGGCTTTCGACGAGGGGCTGACTTTCTACGTTCCCGACATGCGCGGCTTTGGGCCATTGAATGACGCATTGTCGGAGTACCAGACGCGCATCCATGACCAGCCGATCCCCATCGCGCGGACCACGGTTACGCCGGGTGGCATGCAGGCGCTCTATCTGGCGCTGGAACTTTTGGTCGATACCGGAACCAATGTCGTCTATGTCGCGCCGCAATGGCCGAACATCCACAACGCGATCCATCTGATCGGCGGTGAGCCACGGCCGTTTTCGCTCGATTTCAAAGGCGACTGGCAGCTCGATCTCGACCGTCTATTCGCGGCCTGCGACGCGCGGACCCGCGCGATCTTCCTGTCGACGCCATCCAACCCGACGGGCTGGACCGCGTCGCGCGAGGAGATGCAGGCGCTGCTCGAATTCAGCCGGCGCACAGGCATCTGGATCATCTCCGACGAGGTCTACGGCCGGCTCTATTTCGACGGCGACGTCGCCCCGTCGATCCTGCAGATCGCCGAGGACGGCGACAGGGTGCTTTCGGTGAACAGTTTCTCGAAAGCCTGGGCGATGACCGGCTGGCGTATCGGCTGGCTCACCCATCCGTCAGGAGTGACCGACCAGCTCGGCGCCATGACCCAATATGTCAACAGCGGCACGGCCGCTCCGATCCAGGCCGGCGCGGTTGCCGCGATCCGCCAGGGCGAACCGCTGGTCGAGGAGATCAGGCAGCGGATCACGACCGGCCTCGACCTCGCTTATGACAGACTGGCGCGGATTCCCGGCATCGTGCTGCCGGCCAGGCCGCGCGGCGGGATGTACGCGTTCTTCGCCCTGGAAGGCGAAAGCGACGCGCGACGCGCCTGCGCCCGGATTCTGGAGACGACGCGTGTCGGGCTCGCGCCCGGCCACCTGTTCGGCAACTCGGCGGCGGCATTCCTGCGCATGTGCGTCTGCCGCGACAGCGGCCAGATCGAAACGGCGCTCGACCGCATGGTCGCCGCAATGAATTGACGCCCTGCTGGAATCGGGGCGGCAAAAAACCGTGCGGGGCCAACCCGCCCGTTCAACAACAGAGGGAACAAGATATGAACTTTACCCGTCGCAACCTGCTTCTGCTAGCCGCCACCATCGGCATTGTAGCCGGCCCCGCCGCGTCTCACGCCGCTGACGTGCTCAATGTCGGCGCCTACCCGACCAATCCTCCGTTCGAGTACAAGAACGAGGGCGGCACATTCGAGGGCTTCGAGGTCGACATCGTCAACGAAGCGGCGAAGCGCGTCGGCATGACCACCGATATCGCCGACCTCGGATTCCAGGCGCTGTTCGCGGCGACAACGTCGAAGCGCATCGACGTGGCCATATCCTCCATCACGATCACCGCGGAGAGGCTGAAGTCACAGTCCTTCACCCAGCCCTACTACGATTCCGACATGGGCATCGCCACCAAGACCGACAGCGCGATCAACACCGAAGCCGACCTCAAGGGCAAGGTCGTCGGCGTCTTGTCGGGCTCGACTGGAGAAACCTGGGTCAAGGAGCATCAGCAGGCCGACGGCTTCAGCGACGTGAAGGGCTATGACACGCAGCAGAACCTGCTGCTCGACCTCAGCGCCGGACGCGTCGACGCGGCCGTCAGCGACATACCCGGCGTGCAGTACTCCTTCAAGAAAATGAAGGATCTCGTCGTCAAGGAACGCATCAAGACCGGCGAGCAATACGGCCTGATGATGACCAAGGACCATCCGCTGCTCGGCAAGCTGAACGACGCGTTGACCGCGATGAAGAAGGACGGCACGATCGCGGCGATCCACAAGAAGTGGTTCGACAGCGATGCTCCGGCCGATTCCTCCACCGTCAAGGAAATGCCGCTGCCCAAGGCCTGATCGGCTACCGGCAAACAAGCGACGTGCCGGCTCCAAAGGCCGGCACGTCCGTTTTCACGCATGACTTTCCCGGAACCCTTATCCGTTCGGCCAAGCCGATCTCAGTGTCCCCGGGTCTGGCTCCGGCGTCGTAGGGCGCAACACGGTTGGGGAATGCTCCCATGTCGCTGATCGACACTTTCTTCAATCCCGACGTCATCGCGTCCAGCCTGCCGGCGCTGTTGCGCGGCTTCCTCAATACGCTTCTGCTCGGGCTGCTCAGTATCATTATCGGCATAGTTGTCGGACTGGCGATCAGCCTGGTGCGGCTCTACGCGCCGAAGCCGCTCCGGCTGCTCGCGGTCGGCTACATCGATATCTTCCGTGCCCTGCCGGTGCTGGTGGTGCTGATCCTGATCTACTACGCGCTGCCGTTCCTCGGCATACGCCTCTCGTCATGGACATCCGCGGTGACGGCATTCGCCATCATCATGTCCGCCTATTCGGCGGAGGTGTTCCGCTCCGGCATCGAGAGCATTCCGCGCGGCCAGTTCGAGGCGGCGCAGGCGCTTGGCCTGCCGTTCGTGCTGACGCTGCGCAAGGTGGTGCTGCCGCAGGCGATCCGCGTGGTCATTCCGCCGATGACCAGCAACTGCGTCTCGATGTTCAAGGACACGTCGCTTGCCTCCACCGTGGCGTTGCCGGAATTGCTCAAGGAAGCGACCAATGCGCAGTCGCTCTATGCCAACCCCTCTCCGCTGATCGGCGCGGCCCTGGTCTACCTCGTCTTCCTCTGGCCGATGGTCCGCCTCGTCAGCCTGCTCGAGCGCCGCTTCAAGGACGAGAAGGCGCGCTGAACTCACCAACCGATCCCCAGCCATCCAAGTCTTTCGCAGGAGCCTGCCCGTGAACAAGCATCAGACCGACAATACCAACGCCGCCGCGTTCCCGGTCGAAAAGGTCCGCGCCATGTTTCCGGCGCTCCGGCAGGCGGGCGACTTCATCTTCATGGACAACGCCGCCGGCGCGCAGATCCCGCAAAGCGTGTTCGACGCGGTGACCAACCATCTGGTCGCGCACAATGTGCAGCGCGGCGGCCGCTATGGCCGCAGCGTCACCGTCGACCGGTCGGTCGCTGAGGCGCGCGAGAGCGTGGCGCTTTTGATCAACGCCTACAGCCCGTCCGAAATCTGCTTCGGCATGAACGCCACCTCGTTCATCCGTCTGGTCAGCCTCGGCATCGGCCAGATGCTTTCCAAGCACGTGGATATGGGGCGTGACGAGATCGTTGTCACCGACATGGACCACGACGCCAATATCGCCACCTGGCTGGCGTTGGAATCCGCAGGCGCAAAGTTCAAATGGTGGCGCATGCGCGAGGACGGCAACCTCCATGTCGACGACCTCGAGCCGCTGGTGTCGGAGCGCACCCGGCTCGTCGCCTGCACGGTGACGGCGCATTCGATCGGCTCGATCGTCGATGTCGCTTCGGTTGCCAGGATCGCGCATGCGGCCGGCGCCGAAGTGTTCCTCGACAGCGTGCATTACGGTCCGCACGGGTTGATCGACGTGCAGGCCTGGGATTGCGACTATCTCGTCTGTTCCGGGTACAAGAATTTCTCGCCGCATATGGGCTTCCTGTGGGGTCGCTTCGACACGCTGAAGCGGCTGCCGACCTTCCGCGAGGATTTCATTCCCGACGAGCCGCCCTACAAGGTCGAAGCCGGCACCTTCATCTACGAGAACGTCTCCGGCATGGACGCGGCGGTCCGCTATCTGGAATCGGTCGGCCGCAATTTTCTGCCCGAGAACAACCGCTCGCGCCGCGACAACATCGTCGCCGGCATGAACGCCATCCGCGACTACGAGCTGACGCTGACGCGCGAGATGTTCAAGGTGCTGAAGGCGTGCGGCGCCACGATCTACGGCGTCGCCGAGGAAGACCGCATCCACGAACGTGTGCCGACCTTCTGCTTCAACATCGGCAAGCTCTCGCCGCAAAGGATCGTCGAGGATATGGCGGCCCTGCAGATCGGCATCCGCGACGGCCATATGTATGCGCCAAGGCTGATGAAGCGGCTCAACCTGTCCATGGACAGCGGCGCAATCCGTGCCTCGCTGGTGCATTACAACACGGTCGAGGAGGTGCACCGCTTCGGCGAGACGCTGCGGGCGATTATCGCCAAGCTGTCGTGATCTGATCTCTTCGCGAGAGGGGGGCGCGAAGGATCGCCAAGCCTCCCATTCTCCTGCTCCGCCCTGGGATTGACGACGCGGGGATCAGGCCGCCTTCTTCTTCGCCAGCCTTGCCTTGATCGAGGTGATGTCGGCGCGCGGCGTCGCGGCGAAGAGCGTTTTCGTGTAGGCGTGCTTGGGGTCGGAGAAGACCTCGTCGCGCGAGCCGTATTCGACCGCCTCGCCGAAATACATCACCATGACGTCGTCGGCGATGTAGCGCACGACCGAGAGGTCGTGGCTGATGAAGACATAGGTCAGCTTGAACTCGTCCTGCAGGTCGGCGAGCAGGTTGAGCACCTGCGCCTGCACCGATAGATCGAGCGCTGATACCGGCTCGTCCAGCACCAACAGGCTGGGATTGAGCATCAGCGCGCGGGCGATGGCGATGCGCTGGCGCTGGCCGCCCGAGAACATGTGCGGATAGCGGTTGTAATGCTCCGGTCCGAGGCCGACCTTCTTCAGCATCTTCATCGCAAGGTCGCGGCGTTCCTCGGCCGGCTTGTCGGTGTTGATGAGCAACGGCTCGCCGAGCACGTCGCCGATCTTCTGGCGCGGGTTGAGCGATCCGTAAGGGTTCTGGAAGACGATCTGCACCTTGCGGCGCATCTCCTTGGTCAGCCCATCCCTGGCGATGTCGACCTTGTTGCCGTCGATGAACAGCTCGCCAGCCGTCGCCGGATCGATCAGCGTTATGATGCGTGCGAGCGTGGACTTGCCGCAGCCGCTCTCGCCGACGATGGCGAGTGTCTTGCCCTTCTCGACGCCGAAGGAGACGCCCTTCACCGCATTCACCGTGCGCGCGGGGCGGAACAGGCCGCCGCCGACATGGTAGTCGCGCACGATGTTCTTGCCTTCGACAACCTTGGTCATGCGTTGGCTCCGGTCATGCACTAGCTCCCGAGGGCGCCGGCTCGAACAGCATGTCGGAGACGGTCGGCAGACGGTCGCCGACGGCGTTCTCCGGCAGCGCCGACAGCAGCGCGCGCGTGTAGTTGCTCTTCGGGCTTTCGAACAGCGACAGCACGTCGGCCTCTTCCATCTTGCGGCCCTTGTACTGGACGATGACGCGGTCGGCGGTTTCGGCGACCACGCCCATATTGTGGGTGATCATGATCAGGCCCATGCCGTATTTGGCCTGCAGCGAGACCAGCAGATCGAGGATCTGCTTCTGGATGGTGACGTCGAGCGCCGTCGTCGGCTCGTCGGCGATCAGGAGCTTCGGATTGCAGGCGATCGCCATCGCGATCATGATGCGCTGGCATTGGCCGCCCGACATCTGGTGCGGGAAGGAATTGAGCCGCTCGGCCGGTTCGGGAATGCCGACCTGCTTCAAAAGCTCGATGGCGCGCGCGCGGCGCTGCGCCCGGTCCATGCCGAGATGGAAGCGCAACACCTCCTCGATCTGGAAGCCGACGGTGAAGCACGGATTGAGGCTGGCGATCGGCTCCTGGAAGATCATGGCAATGTCCTTGCCGATGATCCTGCGGCGCTCGGCCGGGCTGATCTTGAGGAGATCGCGGCCGCCAAACGTCATGCGGTCGGCGGTGACGGTGGCGGTCCACGGAAGCAAGCCCATCACCGCCAGCATCGACACCGACTTGCCGGAGCCGGACTCGCCGACGATGGCGAGCACCTCGCGCTCGTCGACATGGAGCGATACGCCGTCGACGGCGCGGAACGGGCCTGAGGCGGTCTGGAATTCGACGACGAGGTTGTGGATGTCGAGCAATGCCATCACGACCTCCTGAGCTTCGGATCGAGCGCGTCGCGCAAGCCGTCGCCGATCAGGTTGATGGCGAGCACGGTAATCAGGATGGCGAGGCCAGGGAAGGTCACCACCCACCAGGCGCGCAGGATGAACTCGCGCGCCGAGGCCAGCATGGTGCCCCATTCCGGCGTCGGCGGCTGCGCGCCGAGGCCGAGGAAGCCAAGTGCTGCGGCTTCCAGGATGGCGTTCGAGAAGGACAGCGTGCCCTGGACGATCAGCGGCGCCAGGCAGTTCGGCAGGATGGTGCGAAGCATCAGGCGCAGATGTCCGGCGCCCGCGACCTTGGCCGCCACAACATATTCGCGGCTCTTCTCGGCCATGACGGCGGCTCGCACGAGGCGGGCGAAATGCGGCTGCAGCACCAGGGAGATCGCCAGCATCGCATTGAACAGGCCAGGACCGAGGATGGTGACAAGCACCAGCGCCAGAAGCAACGACGGGAAAGCCAGGATCAGGTCCATGACGCGCATGATCGCGACGTCGACCCAGCCACGGAAATAACCGGCAAGCAGGCCGAGCGTGATGCCGCCGGTGAGCGCCAGCGTGACCACGACCGCGCCGATCAGCAGCGAGAAGCGCGCCCCGTAGAGCAGGCGCGAGAGGATGTCTCGGCCGACCGGATCGGTGCCGAGCAGATATTGGGTGCTGCCGCCCGTCTGCCAGGCCGGCGGCCGGAGGAACGCGGTCTTGTCCTGCACGTCGGGCGCGTAGGGCGCAAGCAGCGGCGCGAAGAGCGCGGCCAGCACCAAAAGGATGAAGACGAACAGGCCGATGACAGCGCCGCGGTTCACCGAGAAATAGTGCCAGAAGGTCTTGAAGCCGGTCAGTCGGTCCGGGCTGCCGGCGGCCATGGGGGCGATTTCGGTCGACTGGCTCATCACGCCGCCCTGATACGCGGGTTGATGACGGCGTAGAGCACGTCGACGATGAGGTTCACGGCCATGACGATGAGCGCGATCAAAAGCAGCCCTGACTGCACGACGACATAGTCGCGCTTGAAGATGGAATCGACCATCCACTTGCCGATGCCCGGCCAGGCGAAGATGGTCTCGGTAAGGATGGCGCCGGCAAGCAGCGTGCCGACCTGCAGGCCGATGGTGGTGACCACCGGGATCAGCGCGTTGCGCAGGGCATGCACGCCGATGACGCGGGCGGCGGAAAGGCCCTTGGCGCGGGCGGTGCGGACGTAGTCCTCGCCCAGCACCTCGAGCATGGCCGAGCGCGTCTGGCGGGCGATCACCGCCAGCGGAATGGTGCCGAGCACGATCGCCGGCAGGACGAGATGGCTGAGCGCCGAGCGCAGCGCGTCCCACTTGCCGTAGAGAATGCTGTCGATGGTCATGAAGCCGGTGATCGGCTTCAGAAAGAACTGCAGGCCCATGCGGCCCGATACCGGCGTCCAGCCGAGATAGCCGGAAAAGAAGATGATGAGCAGCAGGCCCCACCAGAAGATCGGCATGGAATAGCCGACAAGGGCAGTGCCCATCAGCGACTGGTCGAACCATGAGCCGCGCTTGACGGCCGCGAATATGCCGGCCGGAATGCCGATCACCATGGCGAAGATCATGGCGAAGAAGGACAGTTCCAGCGTCGCCGGGAAGAGCGTCTTGAACTCTTCCATCACCGGGCGCTTGGATGAAATGGAAACGCCGAAATCGCCGGTGGCGACCTCGCCGACATAGCGCGCGTACTGCTCCCAGATCGGCAGATTGTAGCCGAACTGTTCCTTGAGCTCTTCGTAGCGCGCCGGCGATACGCCATGCTCGCCGGCCATGGCCAGGATCGGATCGCCGGGCAGCAGCCGGACGAAAGCGAAGGCGCAGATGGTGATGCCGACCAGGGTCGGGATCAGGAGGGCGATTTTGTTGAGAAGATATCGGAGCATCGTCAAATGGAATGGGGCGGCGCTGGAATTTGCGCCGCCCCGTTCGCAATATTACTCGGACTTGTCAACGCCGTCGAAGCGGTGAATGCCGAGCGGGTCCATCTTGTAGCCGGTGACGTTGTTGCGAACGACCGAGTAGACCTGGCTGTGGGCCAGGAGGAAGGCGGGCGCCTGCTTGGCGAAGATCACCTGCGCCTGCTCATAGAGCTTGGTGCGCTCGCCCTGGTCGCTGGTCTTCTTGGCCTTCTGGATCAGGTCCTCGAAGTCCTTGTCGCACCAGCTCGAGTAGTTCGACACACCGATGGCCGAGCAGGCAAAGAGGGTGGCGAAGAAGTTGTCCGGATCGCCGTTGTCGCCGGTCCAGCCGATCTGGAAGGCGCCGGGACGCTCTTTCTTCTTGCCTTCCTCGCGATACTTCGTCCACTCGTAGTTGACGATTTCGGCCTTGACGCCGACCTTGGCCCAGTCGGCCTGGATCAGTTCGGCCGCGCGCTGGAAGTTCGGGTTGTAAGGACGAACGCGGTCGGAGGCCCAGAGCTGGATTTCCTTCAGACCGGCATCGGCCAGCACCTTCTTGGCCGCTTCCGGATCATAGGAATCGAACTTCACGTCCTTGTCCCAAGACCACATGGTCGGCGGGATCAGGTTCTGGGCAGGCGTAGCACCGGCATCCTGGAACAGCGACTTGATCAGGGCTTCCCGGTCGATCGCCTGATTGAGCGCATGGCGAACCTCGGGCTTGTCGAGCGGCGGGATCGTCGTGTTGTAGCTCATATAGCCGATGTTGAGGCCGGCCTGATCGAGCAGGGTCACGTCCTTGTTGGCCTTGATGGTGGCGATGTCGGCCGGGTTCGGATAGGGAGCCACGTCGCATTCGCCGGCCAGCACCTTCTGGATGCGGGCGGTCGCGTCAGGCGTGATGGCGAAGACCAGATCGTCGATCTTCTCCTTGCCCTTGAAGTAGTCGGGGTTGGCCGCGTAGCGGATGACCGAATCCAGCTGGTAGTCGACGAACTGGAAGGGGCCGGTGCCGATCGGCTTGGTCGAGAAGTCGGCCATCTTGCCGTCCTTCTCGAGCTGGTCGGCATATTCCTTCGACACGATCGAGGCGAAGTCCATGCCGAGATTGGCCAGCATCGGCGCGTTCGGCTCGGTCAGCGTCAGCTTGACGGTGAGGTCGTCGACCTTTTCCCACTTGGCGACATATTTCGGCATGTCCATGCCGGTGTAGTAGTCCCAGGTCAGGTTCGGCAGATACTTCTCGCCGTTCCACGGATTCTGCTTGTTGAACTGGCGGTCGAACGAGAAGACGACGTCATCGGCATTGAGGTCGCGGGTCGGCTTGAAATAGTCGGTGGTCTGGAACTTCACGCCCGGATGCAGGTGGAAAGTATAGACCAGGCCGTCATCCGAGATTTCCCATTTGTCGGCAAGGCCGGGCTCGATCTCGGTGCCGCCATGCTTGAACTCGACCAGACGCGAATAGACGGTGCGCGACGAGGCGTCGAAGTCGTTACCGCCCGTCGTCGTACCCGGGTCGAAATTGGCCGGCGACGCTTCCGAGCAATAGACAAGCGTCTTTGCATTGGCCATGCCACCCAGGACGCTTGCAGCCAGCAACGCGGCTGCAAAAGTCATTGTCTTTTTCATTGAGCACTCCCTGATGTTCTTCCAAGCCCCTCTATCAGGCTCGAGAAGCGCGCATATAAGCACCGTTTTTAGGGCTTTGGAACACCCCGTTTGCGTACCCCATGGTAAGCAGGAAAAGAATCCGGATTTTCCTCAAATAGCGGAAATAGTGAGTAGAATTTTCCGCTCACGACATTGTTAACGACCGCATTTTTTTATTGATCGATCCCCTCCCGAAATCAGATCCGGGAGCTTCCCGCCCGCAATCCGGCTCGCAATCGGCGCGCAGTTCAAGCGACGGTTGGAGGAACAGGTTTCGACGGCAAATCTTTCCGCCGCTGCCGCTGGGGCAAGACTTGCACGGCCGCCGATAGACGCAATACATAGACGGCATGCCGGATTTCTTGGGGAATCCGCAATCGGCGCCAGCGGAGGAGGCCTCTGACATTGGAGGCGGGCGCGACACGAGACTGTGAGACCAAGGATACCAGGGAGGGATTTGGTGGCAAAAGCAGCAAAGACAACGCCCCCGGCGAAGGCAAAAGCCAAGGCCGCGGCCGCTAATGCCGGCGCGCCCAAGGCTTCACCTTCCAAGGCCGCTTCACCAGCCAAAGCGTCTTCACCTGCAAAGGCCACCTCCAAGCCGAAGGCCGCTGCAACGAGCCCCAAATCCGCCACCAAGGCTGCAACCACAAAGACCGACAAGCCGGCGGCCGCCGGCAAGCCCACAACCGCAAAACCGGCCTCGGCGCCGGCTAGGCGGCTGCCGAAGGCGATCACGGAGCTCACCGCCGGGCTGCCGGAGAAGCCGTGGCTGAAAAACTATCCGAAGAACATGCCGGCCGAGATCGGCCCGCTGCCCTACAATTCCATCGGCGACTTCCTGGTCGGTGCCTGCAAGCAGTTTTCCGCCCAGCCGGCATATGTGTGCATGGGTAAGTCGATTTCCTACGCCGAGCTCGAGCGGCTTTCGGCCGCCTTTGGCGCCTTTCTGCAGTCGAAAGGCTTGGAGAAGGGCGCTCGCGTGGCGCTGATGATGCCGAACGTGCTGCAATATCCGGTGGCGATGATGGCGGTGCTTCGCGCCGGCTTCACGGTGGTGAACGTCAACCCGCTCTACACGCCGCGCGAGCTGGAGCATCAGCTCAAGGATTCCGGCGCGCAGGCCATCGTCATCCTGGAAAACTTCGCCAACACGCTGCAGGCGGTCATCGCCAGGACGCCGGTCAAGCATGTGGTGGTGGCGGCGATGGGCGACCTGCTGGGCGGCCTCAAGGGCACGATCGTCAATCTCGTCGTTCGGCGGGTGAAGAAGATGGTTCCCGCCTGGTCTCTGCCCGGCCATGTCCGGTTCAACGCCGCGCTGAAGGCCGGCTCCGCAAGCGCCTTCAAGCCGGCGGCGGTTTCGGGCGACGATATCGCCTTCCTGCAATATACGGGAGGCACGACGGGCATTTCGAAGGGCGCGACGCTGCTGCACCGGAACGTGTTGTCCAACGTGGCGCAGAATTCGCTCTGGGTGGAGGATGCCTACAGGTTCAAGCCGAAGCCGGCCCACCAAAACTTCATCTGCGCGCTGCCGCTTTACCATATCTTCGCGCTGACGGTGAACGCGCTGATGGGCATGCAGCAAGGTGCCCAGAACGTGCTCATCCCGAACCCGCGCGACATTCCGGGCTTCGTCAAGGAACTGCAGAAATATCCGGCTCACATCTTCCCCGGCCTCAACACGCTGTTCAACGCGCTGCTCAACAACGAGGATTTCCGCAAGCTCGACTTCAAGCCGCTGATCCTGACGCTTGGCGGCGGCATGGCGGTGCAGAAGGGCGTGGCCGAGCGCTGGAAGGCGCTGACCGGTTGTCCGGTGAGCGAAGGCTACGGGCTTTCGGAAACCTCGCCGGTGGCGACCGCCAACAAGTTCAGCTCCAGCGAGTTCACCGGCACGATCGGCCTGCCGCTGCCTTCGACCGAGATCGCCATCCGCGACGACGACGGCAACAACGTGCCGCTCGGCGAAGTCGGCGAGATCTGCATCCGCGGGCCGCAGGTGATGGCTGGCTACTGGAACCGGCCCGACGAGACCGCCAAGGTGATGACCAGGGACGGGTTCTTCAAGTCGGGCGACATGGGTTTCATGGACGAGCGCGGCTACACCAAGATCGTCGACCGCAAGAAGGACATGATCCTGGTCTCCGGCTTCAACGTCTATCCGAACGAGTTGGAAGAGGTCGTCGCGCAGCATCCCGGCGTGCTCGAGGCGGCGGCGATCGGCGTGCCTGACGAACATTCCGGCGAGGTGCCGAAACTGTTCGTGGTCAAGAAGGATCCGGCGCTCACCGTCGAGACGCTGACCGCCTATTGCCGCGAGAACCTGACCGGCTACAAGCGGCCGAGATACATCGAATTCCGCACCGAACTGCCGAAGACACCGGTCGGCAAGATCCTGCGGCGCGCATTGCGGGAATAGATTTGAGCGAACACGCTGCCGACGTGGCGCCGGCGCGCCGCG
>NZ_RZSC01001079.1:0-1505 GCF_003998155.1 Mesorhizobium sp. M1E.F.Ca.ET.063.01.1.1 | reverse complement strand
TTTTTCCGCCAGCGAACCGGTGACACGTAGTGTCCTCGTGCGGGTGGTGGGGAAGAACTGCAATCTCGAGCTGATCATCGACGACATCCGCGCCGAGCTCGCCGGCCGCCCCTACGAGCTGGTCGCGGTCGCCGGCGGCTGGCAGCACCGGACCAGAAAGGTCTTTGGCGACGTCATCCACGCCGCCTTCGGCACGGCTGCGGGGCAGGGGACAAAAGAGCTGTCGCAGTCGGAGGCTCTAGTGCTGATGTGCATTGCCTATTTCCAGCCGATCACCCGGGGCGAGCTGTCGAGCTTTTTCGGCAAGGAAGTGTCGCGCGATCTGATCGGCGTGCTGCGCGCAGGAGCTGATCGCGTCGGGTCCGCGCTCGCCGCAGCCGGGGCGCCTTATACCTATGTGACGACCAAGAACTTCCTGTCGCAGTTCGGGCTCGACACGCTGCGCCAGCTGCCGGATTTCGAGGCGCTGGAGGATGCCGGACTGCTGTCGAAGGAAAAGCTGCTGGCCGGCGACATCATGCCCGGCGTTACATCCAACCGTCAAAGCGCCGACCCAGAGATCGATGATTGACCGTCCGCTGGCGCGTTAGCAACCGCCGGCAGTTGCGTGTCCGAAATGTGTGGGCGTTTTTCGGACAAGCGGCAGTTCCGGTGCAGAGGCGCTCGTATTTCCCCTAGTGAGCCCGGGCCGCTGTAGCGCATAGGGATTTTGTAGCCGGGGCTCAATGCGACCGCATTTGCGCTTCAGACATGCTGCCATTGTCGGAACCCGGCATTAGAGATGGTGATTTACAAGTGGACCATCCATCAATCCACCTCTGATGCGCTGTCCTGTTAAGAGTTTTCGATTATAAAATGTGTGGGAGCGCCGTCTTTGCCATGGTGGTGCTGACGGGGACTCGGGAAGGTCATAGCAATGGCATCGGCACAGCAATTGATTGGGCTCGTGAAGAGTCACGCCGAAGGCGACGGAGAAAGGTTCTTCGAACTTGCCATGCAGCTTGCCGCGGCGGAAGGGCAAAAGGCCACGCCCGCCTGGCGGAACAACTCAGGCAGTGGGCCGAAGCCGGTCAGCAGCCCGCAAAACAAGTGCCTGCGGCGCCAACTCCGATCGCAACGCGTCGCGGCAACTTGGCTGCGTTCTCAGCGCGAGCTACCCGACCACCCGGCTCAACGACCTGATCCTGCCTGAGCACATCGTGTAAAGGCATAAGCTGATTGCGTCTGTGCTGGCAGGTCAACGGCGGCCGTTCGCCATGGCCTGGAAGGCGCAGCAAGACGAACATGTTGAAATCGTGTCCCGGGGTGCGGGTCAAAGCCGGACGATCGGAAGCATGTATATTCGCGACCTGGCAAGCCGCGCGGCGACGGCATGTCGGAGGTTGAAAGCTTGACCAATGGCGGCGTTCGCAGAGCCGCTGATTCCGCTTTAGCAAGAATGATGCGATGGCCTCTCACCGGCATCGTCAGCCGAGAGCCGTGTGCACCTCGAGACATTCGAGGCG
>NZ_RZSC01001078.1:0-1509 GCF_003998155.1 Mesorhizobium sp. M1E.F.Ca.ET.063.01.1.1 | reverse complement strand
CACTCGGGTCTGGCAGCGAACCTCAGCTCTTCCATATGCCACACCCTTCCATGGTTCTCCCTCCCCATCCTGCCACAGCCGTCGGCGGACTTGAACTGGTTCCTTCATTTTCCGGAAAACTGGCCCTCGCGATGGAGACAGAGCGGCGTAGACTCCAATCGCTGACGTTGGGGTAAGACGTCGAGGCGTTTAGGCAAGGCTCTGGGAGGGCGTCTGGCCAAACGAAAATGGCAGGCTTTGCCTCCTTCCGAAAGCACACGCAGCCATTTCCCTCCCGAAACGAACACCCTGCAGCCTTCGGGCGCAGGCGGAAAGCGAGCAATGACGACAGTTCGACTTGGCATCAATCCGATCACCTGGACCAATGACGACGTGCCGGAACTGGGCGGCGACACGCCGCTCGAGACGTGCCTCAGCGAAACCGCGGAAGCGGGCTTTGCGGGAACGGAGCTCGGCGGCAAGTTCCCGCGCGAGGCCCGCACGCTCGGCCCCATCCTCGACCGTTACGGGCTGGCGCTGGTCTCCGGCTGGTATGACGGGCGCATCTGCGAACGCGAGGTGGACGAAGAATTCGAGGCGATCCGCCCGCATCTGACGCTGCTCAAGGAGCTCGGGGCGAGCCATGTCGTTTATGCCGACACCTCGCGCGGCCGCCATGGCGCGATCCACGACCCGATCTCGCAGCGGCCGAAGCTCGCAGCCGAGGAGTGGAAGCCCTACGGCGAAAAGATCACGCGGCTGGCCGAACGTTTTGCCGATTTCGGCGTCGACATGGCCTTTCACCATCATATGGGCACGATCGTCGAAACCGATGCCGAGATCGACATGCTGATGAAGATGACCGGCGAGGCGGTCGGGCTGCTCTACGACACCGGCCACTGCGCCTTCTCCGGCGGCGACCCGGAGCAGTTGCTGCGCCGGCATGTCGGCCGCGTCGTCCATGTCCATTGCAAGGACGTGCGCCCGGCGGTGCTGAAGAAGGCACGTGACACCGACATGAGCTTCATGGGCGCGGTGATGGAAGGCATCTTCACGGTGCCCGGCGACGGCGCGATCGACTATGCGAGCCTGCTGAAAATCCTCGCCGACAAGGGCTATGCCGGATGGCTGGTTGTGGAGGCCGAGCAGGACCCGGCCAAGGCGCATCCGCTGACCTATGCTACAATGGGCTACCGCAACCTGCGCGACCTCGCCCGCAAGGCCGGCTTCACGGTCGACGAGCGGAAGGGCTTGGGAGCAAGCGCGGAGCGGCGGGGAGGGCGATGAGCTCGGTCCTGTTCAAAAGCGTGGTCAAGAATTTCGGCGCGCTCAACGTGCTGCGATCGCTCGACCTCGCCGTGCCGGACCACAAATTCCTCGCCCTGCTCGGCCCGTCGGGCTGCGGCAAGACGACGGCGCTGCGCCTCCTGGCCGGACTCGACATGCCGACCGCCGGCAAGGTCTTCATCGGCGAGCGCGACGTCACCCGGCTGCAGCCGCGCGACCGCGACATCGCCATGGTCTTCCAGA
>NZ_RZSC01001077.1:0-1510 GCF_003998155.1 Mesorhizobium sp. M1E.F.Ca.ET.063.01.1.1 | reverse complement strand
TGCGCACCGACCGCGTGCGCAACATGTCGCTGGCCGGCAATCTGCAGGAGCTGCTGGCCAAGTCCGACACCATCGTCGGCATCCTGAAAGCGCAGAAGCAGATCCTCGACCAGCGCTACAAGACCTCCGAGACCAGCCTGTCGCAGGTGATCGAGCGCCGCAAGACGACCATGGCCAATCTCGAGGCGGTACAGAAGCGGATCGAGGAGCTTAACCCGATGCTGCTCGACATCGAGAACAAGATCGCCGCCTCCACGACCCAGAAGGAGCGCACCGAGCTCGAAGGCGAGCGTTCGAAGATGGCGACCGAGTACAACGAGAAGCAGGCCAAGGAGCAGGAGCTGCTCGCCGAAAGCCAGACGCTGGAGCGCTACACCTCGATGTTCCAGACTTTCGTGGACTCTCTCAACAACCAGATCGCCGCGCAATCGACGCTGATCAACAAGCTGACCATCGACACCGAGCAGCGCATCGTCCTCTACAAGGCGCTGGAAGATTCGCTGAAGACCGCCGCCCAGCAGGACGTCGCCCACAAGATCAACACGCTGGGCAGCCAGGTCGACAACACCGCGGAAGAGACGATGGCCGGCATCGGCGCCGCCTCGCAGAAGCACATCGGCGATCTCCTGGAGATGCATGAAAAGAACATGGTGGCCAGCGCCGATATCCAGCGCCGCAAGAAGCTTGCGGACGACGCCTTCGCCCGCCGCTTCGACGAGGTGATGAAGAAGCATAACGCCGCCAACTACGTGCAGCAGTAGGCGGCGTGCCGGCATTTTTCTCCAGGGCAGTCCCATGACCCCCGAAAATGAAGCGGCGGCGCGCTACTTCTCCGCCATCACTGCGGCGTTGAGAGGGCTGGAAGTGTTCATGCGCGATGACCGCTCGCCGCTCTACCGGCATGGCATCGTCGCAAAGATCGTCGCCGAGTACATCGCCCGGCTGGACAAATCCTTTTCCTGCTGGCGAAACCGGCTGGGCTTCATGGATGCGTTCCGCATCTCGCGCGCCGACAGCGGCTATCCGGTGTTCCAGAACCTTCTCGAGTTGGAGAACGACCGCCGCCAGGCGGATAACCGGCTCGCCAACATCCCGCAGGCCGGCGAGCTGCGCGAGGAGATGGCCGACTTCATCCTGCGCCACAAGGAATTTCCCGCGGCACTCCAGAAGTCGATGGCCGAGCGGCTCTATCTGGAGGACGTCAAGAGCGAGGCGACCTTCGGCCCCTTCATCCTGGCGCAGACGGCGAAGGTCTCGGTCAACCCGAAGACCTTGCGGCCCTATTACCTCGTCCACTGGGCCTCGTTCGACGGCAGCGCCAACCTGCCGCTGGTCTATATGGTGACGGTCGAGGATTCCTCGGAGAGCATGGTGCGCCAGCTCGTCGACGCCAATGGCAAGCTCAACGAGCGGGTCGACATCCCGCTTCCCGTGGACGGTCTCCTCAATCCCGAGCTCGCCCACCGCTTCGACGATTTCACCGAAAAGAATTCGGCCTACGCGCTGTCGC
>NZ_RZSC01001076.1:0-1515 GCF_003998155.1 Mesorhizobium sp. M1E.F.Ca.ET.063.01.1.1 | reverse complement strand
GCATTCAAGTGCTGGGTGGGCATCTGATGGCTGTCGACGCGCGCGGTCTCCGTCGCCAGCGCCAAAGGGAGGTCCACCGCCTTGAAGCTTTTCCATGCATTTTTAGCGCTGGCAGTCGGCGCCATGCTGTCGGCTGCCCCGGCACGGGCCGTCGACCTGTCGATCGTGTCGGGAGACACCGGCAGCGGCATCAAGGTGCTGCGCGAGATACTCGACCAGTATGAGAAGAAGAGCGGCAACAAGGTCAACATCGTCGTCATGCCGCCGTCGACGACCGACCAGTTCGGCCAGTACAAGCTGTGGCTCGCCGCCGGCAACACCGACATCGACGTCTATCAGACCGATGTGATCTGGGCGCCGCAGCTCGCCAGCCAGCTCGTCGACCTGACCGCGGCGACCAAGGATGTCGTCGGTGCGCATTTCCCGTCGATCATCCAGTCGCAGACCGTCAACGGCAAGCTCATCGCGCTGCCGATCTTCACCGACGCGCCGGCGCTCTACTACCGCAAGGACCTGCTCGACAAATACGGCGCCAAGGTGCCGACCACCTGGAAGGAGCTGGCCGATACCGCCAAGCTCGTCATGGACAAGGAGCGGGCCGCCGGCAACAAGGACATGTGGGGCTTCGTCTTCCAGGGCAACGCCTATGAGGGGCTGACCTGCGACGCGCTCGAATGGGTGATGTCGAATGGCGGCGGCCAGATCATCGAGCCCGACGGCACCGTCTCCATCAACAATGCAAAGGCGGCGACGGCGCTCGACATGGCCAAGGGGTGGATCGGCACCATCGCGCCGCCCGGCGTGCTCGCCTACCAGGAAGAGGAATCGCGCGGCGTCTGGCAGACCGGCAATGCGGTCTTCATGCGCAACTGGCCCTATGCCTATGCGCTGGGCAACGGCCCTGACGCACCGATCAAGGGCAAGTTCGACGTGGCGCCGCTGCCGGCCGGCACGGACGAGGGCGCGCGGCCGGCCGCGACGCTCGGCGGCTGGAATCTTGCCGTCTCCAAATATTCGAAAAACCCAGACGCGGCGATCGATATGGTCAAGTTCATCGCCTCGCCCGAAATGCAGAAATACCGGACGCTGAGAACGTCCAACCTGCCGACCATCCAGGCGCTCTATGACGATGCCGACATCGCCAAGGAACAGCCGATCATCCCGCGCTGGAAAGAGGTCTTCCTCAACGCGGCGCCGCGCCCGTCCGCCGCGGTCAAGGTCAAATACAACGAGGCGTCGAGCCAGTTCTGGACCGCCGTGCACAAGACCTTGTCGGGCGAAGGCAGCGCCGTCGACAATCTCGCTGATCTCGAAGTGACGCTGACCAAGCTGAAGGGCAACGGCTGGTGACCGCGGAGCCTGCGGGGGCAGGCTCCGGCGTCGTCGCCGGCAGAGCGAGCGCCGGCAGGTCCGCGCCGGCGAAAGCCGAGGTGACCGCCCGGCGTCCATCCTCGCAACTGATGCGTCAGCGCGTACGCTCGGCCTGGCTGTTCCTCACGCCGATGCTTGTGGTGC
>NZ_RZSC01001075.1:0-1527 GCF_003998155.1 Mesorhizobium sp. M1E.F.Ca.ET.063.01.1.1 | reverse complement strand
GGAATCCACTTTTGGGCGACATGCGCTATTTCGCGAATTTGGCGGTGAGCGCGCCGGCGACGGCCGCCGGCACGAACGGGCGGATGTCGCCGCCCATCGACGCAATCTGGCGGACAAGTGTGGCGGTAATGGTGCGCACCGAGGGGCTCGCCGGCAGGAAAACCGTCTGCAGGTCCGGCGCCATCGTCTCGTTCATGCCGGCCATCTGCATCTCGTAGTCGAGATCGGTGCCGTCGCGCAGACCGCGGATGATGATCGAGGCGCCATGCTTCCTGGTGGCGTCGACGACCAGACCATCGAAGGCAACCACCTTGATGCGGGCGCTATCGCGGCCGAACTCCGCCTTGGTCGCGGCCTCGATCAGCGCCACGCGTTCGTCGAAGGAAAACAGCGGCGCCTTGCCTGGGTGGACGCCGATCGCCGCGTAGACGGTGTCGGCCACGGCAAGCGACGCCTTCAAGACGTCGAGATGGCCGTTGGTCAGCGGGTCGAAGGAGCCTGCGTAAAGGGCGGTGCGTACGGTCATGGCAGGCTTCTAGCGAGCCTCTCAAACAAAGGCAAATCCCATTGATGTGCCGGTCGTGAACCTTTTCACGGACGTGAACGACAGATGAATGCGACGATCACGAACGCTTCACGCAGCGTTCACTAGGTTGCCGCTTCAGGAGATGAAACCAAAACACCATCTTATCGTTACAAGAGCAGGAGAACACGAAAATGCTGATCTACATGCTTGCCACCGCAATGACTATCGGGATGCTGATCGCAACCGCATTCGGGCTGCATCAGGAAGCCGCGCGGGTGCGCGTCAAGGCCAACACCAAGCGTCTCGATGGGTTCGTCGCCCGTAACGTTTACCGCCGCTTCTGATTTCCAGCCATGATCGCACCGGCCCCACGGGCCGGTGGCGCGTAGCCAAAAGCCTATTCGGGATTTCCCTCGCCCGCATCTTCTGTGGCGCCGACCTCGCCCGAAGGCGCTTCTTCGGCTTCCTCGTCAGCCTGCGGCTCCGAAATCCGCTCCACCGAAACCACTTTCTCGCCTTCTGCCGTGTTGAAGATGGTCACGCCCTTGGTGGCGCGGCTGGCGAAGCGTATGCCCTCCACTGGCACGCGAATGACGGTGCCGCCGTCCGAAACCAGCATGATCTGATCGTCGTTGCCGATCGGGAAAGTCGCGACAAGGCGCCCGATCTCGGCCACTTTCGAGACATCGGTGGCGCGAATGCCCTTGCCGCCACGGCCTGTCAGGCGGAAATCGTAGGACGACGAACGCTTGCCGTAACCATATTCGGTCACCGTCAGCACAAGCTGCTCAAGCACCTTGAGGAATTCGTAGCGCTCGTCGGAAAGCTCGGCTTCCTCGCCGATCTCCTCATTGGTCAGCGCAATCTCTTCCTCCTCGCCGACAGCACCGACGGCAAGCCGCCGCTCGGCGGCAGCGCGCTTCAGATAAGCGGCGCGCTCGGCAGGCGATGCGTCGACATGCTCGATGATGGACATCGAGATCACGCGGTCCGTCTCGGCC
>NZ_RZSC01001074.1:0-1529 GCF_003998155.1 Mesorhizobium sp. M1E.F.Ca.ET.063.01.1.1 | reverse complement strand
GGCGAAAGCGATGGCGACATCCAATCTCCCCCGCAGGGGGGGAGATTGGATGTCGCCATCGCTTTCGCCAATCACCGACGTTGCAGGACAAGTGCCGTCGGCAAAGCTGCTGATCTCCCCCCTTGCGGGGGAGATGGCCGGCAGGCCAGAGGGGGGTGCGACGGAGCGCCTTCCTTCGCAGCGTGGGCCATCGTGGAGCGCATCGCATGAGCCGCATGACCATCCTCACCGAAGCGGATCTGCGCAAGATCGTGACGCTCGATCTCGACGCCGTCGCCTGTGTCGAGAATGCTTTCCGCGCTTTGGCCACGCTGCCGGTGGCGATGCCGCCGATCCTGCGCCTCGACATTCCCGAGCATCACGGCGAGGTCGACGTAAAATCCGCCTATGTGCCTGGCATCGACGGCTTCGCCGTCAAGATCAGCTCCGGCTTCTTCGACAATCCGAAGCTCGGCCTGCCCAGCGGCGGCGGCATGATGGTGCTGCTCTCGGCAAAGACCGGGGTGGTCGAAGCGCTGCTGCTCGACAATGGCTATCTGACCGATGTCCGCACCGCCGCAGCCGGCGCGGTCGCGGCCAGGTTCTTGTCGCGAGAAGACTCCACCGTGGCCGCGATCTTCGGCGCCGGTTTGCAGGCCGGCCTGCAGTTGGAGGCCTTGCGCCTTGTCAGGCCGATCGAGGAAGCCCGCATCTGGGCCCGTGACGCAGCGAAGGCCGAGGCGGCCGCCGCTCGCTTACGCGAGAAGCTGGGCATCATGGCGCGCGCCGAGCCGGATGCGGCGAAGGCGGCGGCAGAGGCCGACATCATCGTTACCACCACGCCGTCGACCGAGCCGCTGATCAAGGCCGGTTTCGTTTCCGCCGGCCAGCACATCACCGCCATGGGGTCGGATGCCGAGCACAAAAACGAGATCGCGCCGGCGATCCTGCGCATGGCCGATCTCTATGTCGCCGACAGCGCGAAACAGACGCGGCGCCTCGGCGAGCTCCATCACGCCATCGAGGCGGGCGTGATGGCCGCCGACGCCGACGTGACCGAGCTCGGCCAGATCATCGCCGGGAAAAAGCACGGACGACGCTCGGCCGGCGACATCACCGTCGCCGACCTCACCGGTACCGGCGTGCAGGACACTGCGATCGCCACTTTGGCCCGCGACCGCGCGCGGGCAGCCAATGCCGGAACCGTTTTCGAAAGCTGATGCCTGGCCGCGAGGCCCAACAAACGAGGACCAAGAACGATGCAGCCAAACTTGAAATTCTCGCGAGGCGAATTTGCCGATCGCCTCGCCAAGACGCGGAAAGCCATGGAGGCCAAGGGGGTCGATCTGCTGATCGTCAGCGATCCCTCCAACATGGCCTGGCTGACCGGCTATGACGGCTGGTCCTTCTATGTGCATCAGGCGGTCATCGTGCCGCCCTCGGGCGAGCCGGTCTGGTATGGCCGCGGCCAGGACGCCAACGGCGCCAAGCGCACCGCCTATCTCGCCCACGACAACATCATCGGCTACGCTGACCATTATGTGCAGTCG
>NZ_RZSC01001073.1:0-1530 GCF_003998155.1 Mesorhizobium sp. M1E.F.Ca.ET.063.01.1.1 | reverse complement strand
GGCCCCTCGCATTCAATTTCGAAAGCCGAGACCTCAGGCGGCCGCGGCTTCCTCGTTGCCGCCTTCGGCCTCGAGGCGGGCGCGGTCGGCTGCGCCCTTGGCCGAGGTGTCGCGGGCGACGAACTCGATCACCGCCATCGCGGCGTTGTCGCCCTTGCGGAAGCCCGCCTTCATGATGCGCAGATAGCCACCGTTGCGCTGCGCGTAACGCGGCGCAATCGTCTCGAATAGGCGCTTCACGACCGGCTCGTTGCCGATCTGGGCGATGACCTGACGACGGGCGTGCAGGTCGCCGCGCTTGCCGAGCGTCACCAGCTTCTCGACGATCGGACGCAGGTCCTTCGCCTTCGGCAGGGTGGTGACGATCTGCTCGTGCTCGATCAGCGACACGGCGAGGTTGGCGAACATCGACTTGCGGTGGCTTACGCTGCGGGCGAAGCGACGGCCTTTGAAACCGTGGCGCATGGCTCTTTTCCTTCTTCAGTTGTTCAAGAGGCCACGGCCTCTGATGGTTTTCCGCATGACCGTCGGATCGAGCGGCTCGCGCCGCCGATCCTTGGAATTCATGCTCAATATTGGTCTTCGTAACGCTTGGCGAGGTCTTCGATGTTTTCCGGCGGCCAGTCCGGCACTTCCATGCCGAGGTGCAGGCCCATCGCTGCCAGCACTTCCTTGATCTCGTTCAGCGACTTGCGGCCGAAGTTCGGGGTGCGCAGCATCTCGGCTTCGGTCTTCTGGATCAGGTCGCCGATATAGACGATGTTGTCGTTCTTCAGGCAGTTGGCCGAACGCACCGAGAGTTCCAGCTCGTCGACCTTCTTGAGCAGCGCCGGGTTGAAGGCGAGCTCGGTGACGGCCTCGGCGGCGACTTCCTTCTGCGGCTCGTCGAAGTTGACGAACAGGGCGAGCTGATCCTGCAGGATGCGGGCGGCGAAAGCCACCGCGTCCTCGCCCGAGATCGAACCGTCGGTCTCGATCGTCATGGTCAGCTTGTCATAGTCGAGAACCTGGCCCTCGCGGGTGTTCTCGACCTTGTAGGAGACCTTCTTGACCGGCGAATAGAGGCTGTCGACCGGGATCAGGCCGATCGGCGCGTCCTCGGCGCGGTTGCGCTCGGCCGGCACGTAGCCCTTGCCGGTGTCGACGGTGAACTCCATGCGGATCTCGGCGCCCTCGTCCAGCGTGCAAATGACGTGGTCGGGGTTGAGGATCTCGACGTCGCCCACGGTCTGGATGTCGCCGGCGAGCACGGCGCCCGGGCCCTGCTTGCGCACGACCATGCGCTTGGGACCATCGCCTTCCATGCGGATGGCGATTTCCTTGATGTTGAGCACGATGTCGGTCACGTCCTCGCGCACGCCGGCGATGGACGAGAATTCATGCAGCACGCCGTCGATCTGCACGGCGGTAACGGCCGCGCCCCGCAGCGAAGACAGAAGCACGCGCCGCAGCGCGTTGCCGAGGGTGAGGCCGAAGCCGCGTTCGAGCGGCTCTGCCACCAGCGTGGTCAGCGTCTTCTTCTTCGACGAG
>NZ_RZSC01001072.1:0-1534 GCF_003998155.1 Mesorhizobium sp. M1E.F.Ca.ET.063.01.1.1 | reverse complement strand
GTGGTGTTCACGGGCACGCTGGAAAAGATGACGCGCTCCGAGGCCAAGGCAATGGCGGAGCGTCTCGGCGCCAAGGTCGCGGGCTCGGTTTCGGCGAAGACCGATCTTGTGGTGGCGGGGCCCGGCGCCGGCTCCAAGCTGAAGGTTGCGACCGATCTCGGCATCGAGGTGATCGACGAAGATACCTGGTTGCAGCGCATCGGCAGGGGCGGCTGATGGCCGGCGCGTTCAAGGGGTTTGGGCAGAAGGCCATCCCGTTCCTGAAGGCGCTCGACTTTCATCAGAGCCGGGAGTGGTTCCAGGAGAACCGCGACCTCTATGAAAGCCAACTGCATAAGCCGTTTTGCGATCTCGTGGAAACGCTGACAGAGCGCTTCACCGCGGCCGGACTTGGGCTGCGCGGCGATCGCAAGAAGTCGCTGTTCCGCATCAATCGCGACGTGCGCTTCTCCAAGGACAAGCGGCCCTACAACCGGCATCTGTCGGCCATCCTGTCACCGGATGGCACCAAGATGGAGCAGGGCGTCTTCTACGTGCATATCGGGCTCGAGCGGTGCTTTGCCGGTGTCGCCTGGTGGCAGCCGAGCCCGGAACTGCTGCAGGCGATGCGCAAGGCGATCGTGACGAAACCGGCGGCGTTCCGCGGCATGGTGGCGGCGCTGAAGAAGGCCGGCCTGGAACTCGATGCGGAAGATCGCCTGAAGCGCGCGCCGCGCGGCTTCGAGGACGTGACAGATGACGATCTCGTACAGGCGGTGCGCAACCGGCATTTCGTGGTCCGGCACGACATCGATCCGGCGACGATTTATTCGGCCGGGCTGGTCGACGATCTCGTCGATTTCACCTCGCGCGCCAGGCCGCTGCTCGATTGGGGCAGGGCGATCGAGGGCCGGGCGGGATAGTCGGAAAGCGGTTTCGCGATCAGTTCCGCTGATCGTCGGCTCAAGCGAATTGGTGTGACAAGCAAGGCGGCGCTCCCTACATCAGGCGGCTTAAAGCGCGTCTCCTGAAATGGATTCAGGCGACGCGCTTTAAGTCCTTGTTTTGATGCATGTCGTTGTCCCAGAACCGCTGCGCACTTCTGGGCGACATGCATGAGGGAGCAGTTGGATGTCAGCGGAAGCAATCTCCGAAGGCCGTGCGCAGAGCGATTTCTGGGACGGCGTGCGGCTGTCGATGCCGGTGGTCGTTGCCTCGGCGCCGTTCGCGGTCCTGTTCGGCGCTTTAGCCGTCGACAACGGCTTTTCCGCCCTTGAAGCCTTCCTGATGAGCGCCATGATCTATGGCGGCGCCAGCCAGATGGTGGGCATCGAACTGTTCGGCCAGCATGTCGCGCCGTGGCTGGTCGTGCTGTCGATCTTCGCGGTGAATTTCCGCCACGTGCTCTATTCCGCCGGCATCGGCCGGCGCATCGCGCATTGGCCGGTTCTGCAGCAGGCCATCGGCTACTTCGTCCTCACCGATCCGCAATATGCCATCGCCGAGGCGAGGGCAGAGTCCGGTCGGCCGGTCGGTTTCGTCTGGTATATGGGGC
>NZ_RZSC01001071.1:0-1534 GCF_003998155.1 Mesorhizobium sp. M1E.F.Ca.ET.063.01.1.1 | reverse complement strand
GTGCAGTATCAGGACATCACCGACAACGAGACGCTGGCGGGGTTCATCATATGAGCGGGCCAAAAATAAACGATAAAGGGGCGATTTTCGTGGCGCTGTTTTCCGGCATCAACGTCGGCGGCAACCGCATCGTCAAGATGGCGGAACTGAAGTCGTTCTTCGAAGATCTCGGCTTCACCGGCGTCGCGACCTACGTGCAAAGCGGCAACGTCGTGTTCCGCGCGAAAAACGGCGATGCGGCAGCGCTGACCAAAGAACTCGAAGCCGCCTTCGAGAAGAAATGGGGGTTCAATTCCCGCATCATGGTCCGTGATGCCGGATGGTTCGAGCGACTGGTGAAGGACAATCCCTATCCGGAAGTTGCCGGCGAGCCGACCAAGCTGCACGCCTACGTACTGGAACGCGAGCCGACCGCGGAAGAGGCCAAACGGCTGGCGGACAAATGCACCGGCCCGGAGCGCTTCGAGATCAAGAGCGACGTGCTTTACCTGCACGCGCCGGATGGGGTCGGCAAATCCGTCTTCGCCAATCTCATCCCGCGCACATTGAAGGTGCCCGGCACGGCGCGCAACTGGCGCAGCGTGCTTGCCTTGCTCGACATGGCCGGCAAGGCCGGCGGCTGAAGCCGAATATGCTCAGGCGGCCTTTTGCCAGTCGAAGGTCAGTTCCTCGCGGAAGGCGAAGCGCTTGATGTGGTCGGCGACGACGGTTTCCAGCCGCTCGAGCGCGGCAACGTCATCAGCGGCGACCGCAATATGAAGGGCCTTGTCGTCGGCATCCATCACGGTGCGGCCGAGCGAGAGCTGGATGGCGCCATGGTGCGGGTCGAATTCGACCGGGAACTTGTGCGACCAGTGCTTGCAGAGCTGCTGCAGGTAACGGCTGGCGTGCTCGGTGGCGACATCGGCGCGGCTGGTCGGCATGGAATTCTCCTGGTGGATCAAGAAAAACGCCGGCCTGGAAGGCCGGCGCCACAAGCGGATAGATAGGCACCGCCCGGCGAAACGCCATAGGCAGGCCTGCCGGCATGCTCCTGGGCGTGTGCTGACGCCTACCAGCTTCCCGTGTTCGTCATCGAGGCCCACGGCTCGGCCTTGGCCTTTGCCGGGCCTTTCTGCAGCAGCTCGATCGAAATGCCATCCGGCGAGCGGATGAAGGCCATGTTGCCGTCGCGCGGCGGCCGGTTGATGGTCACGCCATTGTCCATCAGCTTCTGGCAGGTGGCGTAGATGTCGTCGACCTCATAGGCGAGGTGGCCGAAATTGCGGCCGCCTTTGTATTCTTCGGGATCCCAATTGTAGGTCAGCTCGACCAGCGGCGCCTTCTCGGCGATGCCGCTCTGCTCGTCCTCGGACGCGGCGAGGAAGATCAGCGTATAGCGTCCCTGCTCGTTCTCGTAGCGGCGCACTTCCTTGAGGCAGAGCTTGTTGCAGTAGAAATCGAGGGATTGATCGATGTCGGCGATGCGGACCATTGTGTGGAGATAGCGCATATCGGTTTCCTCGCGGGTTGCGTTGCGGCGCACCATAGGAGC
>NZ_RZSC01001070.1:0-1536 GCF_003998155.1 Mesorhizobium sp. M1E.F.Ca.ET.063.01.1.1 | reverse complement strand
CCACCATTTGTTGTCGAGATACCAGTCGACGGTCCTTGCCAGGCCGCTGTCGAAATTCTCCTTCGGCGTCCAGCCGAGATCGCGCGCAATCTTGGAGGCGTCGATCGCGTAGCGGCGGTCATGGCCGGGGCGGTCGGTGACGAAGGTGACCAGGTCGCGGTAGCTTTTGCCGCCGGCGCGCGGGCGCCTCAAATCGAGAAGATCGCAGATCGTCTCGACGACGCCGAGATTGGTGCGCTCGGAATTGCCGCCAACATTGTAGCCCTCTCCCGGCCGTCCCTTCGTCGCGACCAGCTCCAGGGCGCGCGCGTGATCCTCGACGAACAGCCAGTCGCGCACGTTGGCGCCAGCGCCGTAGACCGGCAGCGGCTTCTCGTCGAGCGCGTTGAGGATGACCAGCGGGATGAGCTTTTCCGGGAAATGATAGGGCCCGTAGTTGTTCGAGCAGTTGGAAAGCACGACCGGCAGGCCGTAGGTCTCATGCCAGGCGCGCACCAGATGGTCCGACGCCGCCTTCGACGCCGAATAGGGCGAGGACGGCGCATAGGGCGTCTCCTCGACGAACATGCCGCTGTCGAAGGGCAGGTCGCCGAACACCTCGTCGGTCGAGACATGGTGGAAGCGGAAGCCGGACTTGCGCTCCTCGGACAGCCCGCGCCAGTAGTCGAGCGCGGCGTTCAGGATGCGGTAGGTGCCGACGATGTTGGTCTCGATGAAGGCGCCGGGGCCGTCGATCGAGCGGTCGACATGGCTCTCGGCGGCGAGGTTCATGACGATGTCGATGTCGTCGCGGCGCAGTATCTCCAGCACCGCCCGCTCGTCGCAGATGTCGGCCTGCTCGAAACGGTAGTTGTGCGCGTTCTCGATCGGCCTGAGCGAAGCGAGGTTGCCGGCATAGGTGAGCTTATCGAGATTGGTGACGCGGTAGGCCGGGTTGGCGCACAGATGCCGGCAGACGGCAGAGCCGATGAAGCCGGCACCACCAGTGATCAGGAAATTCATGCCGCCGTCTCTCCTCATGCAAACACCTCGGCCATGCCAAGCAATGGCGCCTTGCGATCCTTGTCCGAAAGCTGGAAGCCGCCCGCAACCGCCGGCCATTCAATGCCGATTGTCGGATCGTCGAAACGGATCGACCGGTCATGCTCGGGCGAGTAGGTGTCGGTCACCTTATACAGCACCTCGGTATCCGGCACGAGCGTGACGAAGCCGTGCGCGAACCCCTTCGGCACTAGGATCTGGTTGCCCTTCTCAGCTGACACCTCCAGCGCCACCCATTTGCCGAAACTCGGCGAGGAGCGGCGGATGTCTACCGCTACATCGAACACGCCGCCCCGGATAACGCGCAGCAGCTTGTCCTGGGCGCGCGGCGCAAGCTGGTAGTGCAGGCCGCGCAGCACGCCGGCCGCGGCTGAGTAGGAATGGTTGTCCTGCACGAAGACGAGATCGATGCCGGCCTCGGCGAAACGCGCGGCATTCCAGGTCTCGCTGAAAGAACCGCGTGCGTCGCCGTGCCGCTTCGGCACGATCTCCAGC
>NZ_RZSC01000106.1:0-12419 GCF_003998155.1 Mesorhizobium sp. M1E.F.Ca.ET.063.01.1.1 | reverse complement strand
GTGGCCGCCGAGCACCCATTCGGCATAGGCATAGACGCGCAGCCTTGCCGGCGCCTGGCCGGCATTCTGGATGCGCAGCCGGGTGATCTTCACCGGATCCACCGGGTCGACCACCTGCGTCAGGTCCATCGACAGCGGTCCTCGCTTCGAGCGGAAGGTCGAGAACCCCTGGCCGTGCCAGGTCTCGTAGGTCATCGAGGGGTCGCGCACCACCGCGGCCATGGGCGAGAACGCCTTGCCGGTCAATTGGTCGTAGATGTAGAAGCCCTCGCTCGGCCGGTTCGACACCGGGTCGTTCGACCACGGCGTCAGCTGGTAGTCGCGGCTGTTGCGGCTCCAGGTGAAGCCGGCGCCTTCGGCCGAAACATGGAAGCCGAAGGAAGCGTTGGAGATGACGTTGATCCAGGGCTGCGGCGTCGTGCGCCGCCCGGTCAGCCGCGTCACATAGTGACGGCCATCACCGTCGAAGCCGCCAAAGCCGTTCCAGAGGCCGAGGCCGCCGCCGTCGGCGGCGATATCGGCTCCGCGGCTTGCCGGCACCGGCAAGGGCGGAAGGGTCGGCTCGCGCGGCGTCCCGCCCTCGGCCTGTTGCAAGGCGTCGCGGGCTTGCAATGCGGCCGTCTCGGCCCGTTCGAGCTGGTCGAAGATGGTGCCGTTGCGGGTATGGAGCGCCACGCGCGCGACCGACAGCAGGGTCTTGTAGGTCGGCTCGTCCATCAGGTCGCGGCGCACGGCGAAGATGTGCTGGCGGGGCCCAAGCTCGCGCCCGCGCAGGCGGCTGTTCTCGCACAGCGTTTCCACCGCGCGCTGCAGGTCCTGCACATAGGAGGATGCCTGCTCGTTGACGACGATGAAGTCGATCATCATGCCGCGGGCGCGCATATATTCCTGGAAGCGCAGCGCCTGGGCGACGATCTCAAGATCGGCGACGTCGCCGATGCGCACGAGGAAGATCGGGAAATCGCCGGAGATGCTGGTCGGCCAGAGGCTCGACTGACGACCGAGGCCCGAGGCGATCGATTCCGCGGGCAGACGCAGGAACGGGTCCGGATAGATCAGGTAACGCGCCAGCTTCTGCACATTCGCGGCGTCGGTCAGGCTGAGGCCGAGATGGCGTGTCTGCACCTGGCTGCGCGTCCAGGCGAGCATCGCCTGGCGGGCGAAGCTTTCCTGATGGTCGAGGCGACCGATCGCCTCGTTGAGCTCGCCGCGGTTGGCGCCGACAACGGTCCAGAAGGTCAGCGAGATCTTCTTGTTGGCCGGCACGCGCACCTGGCGGCGGAGCGCCGCCACCGGGTCGAGCGTGAAGCCCTGGTGGCCGCCAAGCCTGGCGCCCGGATCGAAAGCGGCGGCATCGGCGATGGTACGACCCCGGCCAATGAAGGCACGGCGGTCGGTTTCCGCCTCCGCGTCGCGCGAGGGACCCGCCGGATCGGTGACGAAATGCACCATCGTGATGTCGGGCTCGTTCTTCTCGCGCTTGCGCCTGGTGGCGAAGATCGCGCCGTTGTTCTGCGCAATCTCGGTCTCGACGAACATCTTCGAAAACGCCGGATGGGCGTTGTCAGAGGCTTCGTTGCCCAGCACCAGCTCGGCGAAGGAGGTTACCTCGATGTGCCGGTCGGTGGCGCCGTCATTGTAGAGCGTGATGCGGCGGCCTTCGCCATTGCCTTCCGAAATCACGATGCATTCGACTTCCGAACGCAGCGAGCCGACCGACTTGGTGAAGCTCGCCTTGTCGTCGGCAAACAGCGTCTGCACGCGTTCACCCTCCGCGCGCTTTGGTTCGGCTGTCGCCGACCACCAATCGCCGTTCGCGGTATCGCGCAGGAAGATGTAGGAGCCGAGACGGTCCTCGCTCGGGTCCGGCTGCCAGCGGGTGACGGCAAGCTCGCCGAAGCGGCTGTAGCCGGAGCCGGTTGCGGTGACCATGACCGAGTAGCGGCCGTTGGACATGACATTGGTCGCGCGCAGCGCCTTGATCGGATCGAGGATGATGCGGCTGTCGGGGCTCTCGGTCTCGGTCTCGTCCTTGGCGCGCTCGTCGGCCTCGGTGCGGACTGTGGCGGTCGGAATGTCGCGCGGCGCCTTCTCCTGCAGCAGCAGTTCGGCCGACTCGATCACCGGGTCGCTGTGGAAACGTTCGCGCAACCGGCCCTCGAAGATGGCATCCGCCACGGCGGCGATCGACATGCCGGAATGGTGGGCCATGTAGTTCTGGACGACAGCGTGGTCGCTGCCTTCCGGCACGCGTTGCGGCGTGAAATCGACCGCATCATAATAGCCGTGGCGGCCGAGCGCGCCGATCGAGCGCAGCCGCATCAGGTTCTGCACGGCCTCGCGCGGATTGAACTGCGCCGCCAGGATCGTGGCGTAAGGCGCGATCACGGTGTTCTGGCCGAGGCCACGCTTCAGGCCGAGGCCGGGCACGCCGAAATTGGTGTACTGGTAGGTGAGCTCGCGGTCGCGGGCGTTGTAGGCCGCTTCCGAGATGCCCCAGGGCACGTTCTTGGAACGCGCATACTGGATCTGGCGCTTGATGATGAGCTTGCTGGTCTGGTTGAGGATCGAGCCCTGCGGCTCCTTCATCACCAGCGGCGGCATCAGATACTCGAACATCGAGCCCGACCAGGACATCAGCGAGCCCTTGAAGCCGATCTCGACGATCGGGCGGCCGAGCCTGAACCAGTGCTCCGTCGGCAGGTCGCCCTTGGCGATGGCGAACAGGCTGGTCAGTCGCGCCTCGGAAGCGAGCAGGTCGTAGCAGCTCTCGTCGAGCTGGTGCTCCTCGACACGGTAGCCGATCGACAGAAGCTTGCGCTCCTGCCGCATCAGGAAGGAGAAATCCATCTCGAAGGCGTAGCGGCGGCAGCGTCCGCGCAGCGCCAGCAGCTTGGTGCGGAGCGCCGAGACCGCACTTTCGTCATTGTGCGAATCGTGCACATGCGCCTCGCAGGTCGCCTCCAGCCTGGCCGCCCAGTCGGCGATGACATCGCTCTTCGGTGATGCCGCCTCGGTGTGGATCGCCGTGGCGAGCTTGCGGATCTCGCCGGCCAGCACCGCGAGGTTGATGGTGCGGATCGAGGCCATCTCGGGCTGCGCCTTGATGGTCATCACCGCGCGGCGCATGCCGTCGAGCCGGTCGGCGAGACGCTGGCGCAGCGGCCGCAACTGCCGGCGGTCGTCGGGCAAGTCCTCAAGGCTCTCGTCGAGGATGGTGACGGTGTCGAGGATACCCTCGAAATCGCCCTGCAGGTGGACCGAAGGCGCCTCGGCCCATTCGGCGCAGGTCGCGGCCACCGCGACCAGATGGCCGGCGAGATTGCCGCTGTCCACCGCCGAGATATAGAGCGGATAGAGCGGCTTCAGCGTCGTCGTGTCGTACCAGTTGTAGAGATGCCCGCGGTCGCGCGGCATGTTCTCGATGGTGGTCATCGTGGCGTCGATGCGGGTGATGGCGTCGGCAAGGCTGATCCAGCCGAAATCGCGCGCCGACACCACCGAGAGCAGGTAGACGCCGATATTGGTCGGCGAAGTGCGCGGCGCCACCACCGGCGCCGGGCTTTCCTGGAAATTGTCGGGCGGCAGGTAATGATGCTCGGCCGTCACGAAGGTCTCGAAATAGTGCCAGGTGCGACGCGCCACGGTGCGCAGCGCATGGATGTCGGACGCCGAAATGCGCAGCCTGTCCTCGGTCTCTGCCGAGCGGCTGATCCAGCAGGCGACGGCGGGCGAGCCGATCCAGAAAAGCGCGAAGAAGAAGGCGACGAACGCACCAGTGGAATCGGCCAGCACCGGAATGGCAAGGCCGACGATGCCGATGATCACGGCGCCGTACATCATGCTGTAATAGGAGCCGAGATCGCTGCCGCCGCTCTTGTGCGCCTGCGAGGCGGTGCGCCACTCGAGAAGGTTCTGGCGGCTGACGAAGAGCCGGTAAAGCGTGCGGATGATGGCATCGCCCATCATCCAGGCGAGATGCGCCATCAACAGCACTTTCAAGGCCACCAGCGCCGTGCCGAAGACCGTGTCGCGCGCCAGCGCCGAGAAGTGGCCGCGCGGCGTCTGGTCGCCGCTCTTCGGCAGGATGCCGTTGACGATGTCGAAGGTGGGCGCCATGAACAGGCTGAGGATCAAAAGCGCCTGCCACTGCGCGGCCTGCGTGAAGGGCAGCAGCGTCCAGCCGGCGATACAGGCCATCACCCAGAAGATCGGGGTCAGCGTGCGACGCAGATTGTCGACCATCTTCCAGCGCGACAGCGCCGGAACGCCGGAACGAGGATCGAACATGAAGCCGAGCAATTGCCAGTCGCCGCGTGCCCAGCGGTGATGGCGCGAGGCGTCGACCGAGTAGCGGGTCGGATAGTCCTCGACCAGCTCGACATCGGTGACAAGGGCCGCACGCGCCAGGGCGCCTTCGAGCAGGTCGTGGCTGAGGATGGTGTTTTCCTCGATGCGGCCCTTCAGCGCCGCCTCGAAGGCATCGACGTGATAGAGGCCCTTGCCGGTGAAGGAGCCGTCGCCGAAGACGTCCTGATAGACGTCAGAGACGGCGAAGACGTAAGGGTCGAGACCGCGATTGGCCGAGAAGACGCGCTGGAAGAACGAGGCATCGTCGCCGCTGGTCAGCGATGCCGTGATGCGTGGCTGCAGGATGGTGTAGCCGGCGGTGACGAGGCGCTTTGCCGGGTCGAAATGCGGGCGGTTCAGCGGGTGCGCGAGCTTGCCGACCAGCGTCGAGACGGCGTCACGCGTGGTGCGCGTGTCGGCGTCGAGCGTCATCACATAAGTGACTTTTTCCGGCAGCGGCACGTCGAGCGGCAGGAAGGTGGTGTCGCTGTCGCCGCGCAGCAGGAGGTTGAGCTCATGCAGCTTGCCGCGCTTGCGCTCCCACCCCATCCAGCAGCCCTGCGCCTGGTTGTAGAGCCGCCGGCGATGCAGAAGATAGAAGCGCGGCGCGCCCTCCGATGGATAGCGGGCGTTCAGCCTGGCGATCTCGTCACGGGCATATTGCAGGATCTCGATGTCGGCGGCGTCGATCTCGGTCTTGGAATCCGGCCAGTCGGACAAGAGCGCGAAATGGATCTCTTCCGCCGTGTTGGCGAGGTGATGCACCTCGATGTTGCGGATGTTTTCCTCGACGTCGTCGCGCGAGCCGATGAGCGACGGCACCACGCAGAGCGTGCGCGCCGCGGCCGGGATGCCGTGCTTGTAATCATAGCCGACAAGCCGTGTCGGCTTCAGGAACAGCGCCACGACGGTGTTGAAGAAGGCCAACGCGCCTTCGCTGGCGGGCACCGCGAACAGCGCCAGCATCAGCGTGACCGACTCCACCGACAGCCCGAGAGTGGCGAGCGCCCTTCCCGACAGCACAAGCAGCAGCGCGGTCAGCAGGAAGACCGGCACGACGATACCGAGCCAGCCGGCGCTGGCAAAAGCGCGCTTGAAGGTCACATAGAAGGGCGGCCGGTAGCCGATCGCCTTTTCCAGCTCCGGCCTGCGCGGCCCTACCAGGAAGAAACCGACATCTGTATGCACCGCGGGATCGGCGGTCTCGGGGACGCCGGACGCGTCGGTGACCCCAGGCGTGTGGCCCGCAAGCTCGATCGCCTTTTCGGCGACGCGGTACTCGGAAAGGTCTGAGCGGCGCGCCATCTGCTCGATCGCGGTGCGGTACTGGTCGCGCGAGAAGAAATCGAGCGCGGCGAAATCGGTGCGCTCGCGCAGCAGCGTGTCGATGCGGCTGACGCCCTCGAACCAGACCGTCCAGTCGACGTCGTTGATGAGGCGCAGGCCGCGGATAATGTTGCCGGTGGTGACGTTGCCGCTGGAGAGCGTCTGATGCTCCGAGATGATGATCTCTTCGGCGTCCGAGCCGGTCTTCTCGAGCTCGCCCTCCAGCCATTCCAGCGCCCGGCCGGCATTCTGCGAGCCGTCGCGCAGGCGGTAGAGGAGCTGGGTGGCGAAAGTCGTGTCCTGCGCGTGCGCGGCGTAGGTCGACAGGATCCTGGTCCGGTCGGCATTGTCGTCGGTCGCGAGCACGCGGTCGGCGACCTCGTTGGCGATCTGGCGCATCTGCCGGGTGCGGTTGACGCGCACCGCGATACGGCGGAGGTTTTCGATCAGCACGAAACGCAGCAGCGAGGGCAGCGCCCAGAGCTCGCCGATCTTCAGCGGCTCGACTGCCTGGAAGCCTTCGACAATCGCCTTGAACATGGTCGCCGAGACCGAGCTGTCAGAATGCTCGACATAGCTCCAGGCAACGGCAAAGGCGCGCGGCAGGGCGGAGCCGTCGGCAAGCTTGAGCGTCGGCAACTGGCGGTAGAAACGGCGCGGCAGGTCGCGCTTGACCTGGAAGATGGTCTCCTCGACCAGATAATTGTTGTCGAGCAGCCATTGCGCCGCGGGTGTGATCGTCTCGCCCTTGGCCTGGGCGGCATTGGTCGAACGGTAGACTTCGAGAATCTTCTTGGCGCTGTCGCGGATGCGGGCCTGGAATTCGAACGGCGCCAGACCGAACAGCTCCCGGACTTCGCCGTCGGCAAGTGCTGCGCCCAGCGCGCGCAGCCGGTCCTCAGGCAGGAAATTGGAGCGTATCGGCGCTTCCGTGACAACCGGGAAGCCGGCGCTTGTCTGTTCGATCTTGGTGGGATTCGTCTGAATGTTCATTGATTATTCCGTAAGGCGGGGCGCAATGCGGCGTCACCGCCACGGCAATGGCCCTAAAACCGGTTCAAATGCAATTGGTTGCATGGCAGGTCCGGTCGAAAGTTTTTTTGCGCTCCATGACAGGGGCGTCCCCTTTCGACAACTCAAGGGCGAACGCCCCTCGCTTCCCCGCCCCGGGGTCCGATCAGGGAAAGGATTCAGGCTTTTTCGTGGTACATGCAAGGGGCCGGGTGATATTTCGCCCGCGCCGCGATCATGTTTGGAAACAGCCGTTAATCGTTGGCGGCGAGGTTGAAGAGCCTGATAACGAACAGAGGCCCCTGCCCTTCAGGCTCCAGGCGCAATTTCGGGCTGTCTCGGTCGAGAATCAAAATGTCCAGCGGGCCGAGGCTTGCGAGGTCCTGGGAGAAGACTTTGACGCCGACACCGACCGGCAGGACAAGCGTCGTATCGCTGCCGGCGTCAATCTCTCTTTCACTCGAGAGCGACAGCCGCTCGACGGTATGGCCCATGCGGCCCCGGCGCGTCATGACGTTGAGATCGATGATCGGGCCACTGATCAGGGTGGCACTGGTCGGCACGTCTCCGGGGAAGGAAAGCGGCGCCGAGGCTGTCGTCAGCCGCGACGCGGGCTGGCCGGCGATATCGAGCACGATGCCTTCGCCTTCGAGCACCGCGAGCGTGCGGTCGATACCGGCAAAGCTGGAGAACGGCCCGCCCGTCTCGACGCGGGCCATCGAGATGCGCCAGTCGAAATCGTCGAGCCCGGCAGAGTCAGGCGAGACGGCGATCTCGGTCGTCGTGCCGCCGCCATTCTTCCACGGCATGACCCGGTAGCCGGCGGCACGAAGGATACGCATCGCTTCAGCCCAGAATGCCCGGCAGGTTGAGCTGATGCTCCTTGGCGCAGGCAATCGCTATGTCGTAACCGGCATCGGCGTGGCGCATGACGCCGGTCGCCGGATCGTTCCAAAGCACGCGCTCCAGGCGCTTCGCCGCGTCCGGCGTGCCGTCGGCGACGATCACCATGCCGGCATGCTGCGAAAAGCCCATGCCGACGCCGCCGCCATGATGCAGCGAAACCCAGGTGGCGCCGGACGCGGTGTTGAGCAGCGCGTTGAGAAGCGGCCAGTCGGAAACGGCGTCGGAGCCGTCCCTCATCGCCTCGGTCTCGCGGTTCGGCGACGCGACCGAGCCGGAATCGAGATGGTCGCGGCCGATGACGACCGGCGCCTTGAGCTCGCCCTTGGCCACCATCTCGTTGATGGCGAGACCGAGGCGATGGCGGTCGCCGAGGCCGACCCAGCAGATGCGCGCCGGCAGACCCTGGAAGGAGATGCGCTCGCGCGCCATGTCCAGCCAGTTGTGGAGATGCGTGTTGCCGGGGGTGAGCTCCCGCACCTTGGCGTCGGTCTTGTAGATATCCTCCGGATCGCCGGAGAGTGCGGCCCAGCGGAACGGGCCGATGCCGCGGCAGAACAACGGACGGATATAGGCCGGCACGAAGCCCGGGAAGGCGAAGGCGTTCTCAAACCCCTCGTCCTTGGCGACCTGGCGGATGTTGTTGCCGTAGTCCAGCGTCGGCACGCCGGCGTTCCAGAACGCCACCATCGCCTCGACATGCTCGCGCATCGAGGCGCGGGCCGCCTTCTCCACGGCCTTGGGGTCGGAGGTGCGCTTCTCGCGCCATTCAGCCATGGTCCAGCCCTTGGGCAGATAGCCGTTGATGGGGTCGTGGGCCGAGGTCTGGTCGGTGAGGATATCGGGGCGGACGCCGCGCCTGAACATCTCCGGCACGATCTCCGCCGTGTTGCCGAGCAGGCCGACCGACTTCGCCTCGCCGGCCTTGGTCCAACGCTCGATCATTTCCATGGCCTCGTCGAGCGTCTCGGCCTTCTCGTCGAGATAGCGGGTGCGCAGGCGGAAATCGATCGAGTCCGGATTGCATTCGATCGCCAGGCAGCAGGCGCCGGCCATGACGGCGGCGAGAGGCTGGGCGCCGCCCATGCCGCCGAGACCGCCGGTCAGGATCCACTTGCCCTTGAGATTGCCGCCATAGTGCTGGCGGCCCGCTTCCACAAAAGTCTCATACGTGCCCTGCACGATGCCCTGCGTGCCGATATAGATCCAGGAGCCGGCCGTCATCTGGCCGTACATCATCAGGCCCTTCCTATCGAGCTCGTTGAACTTCTCCCAATTCGCCCAATGCGGCACGAGGTTGGAGTTGGCGATCAGCACGCGCGGCGCGTCCTTGTGGGTGCGGAAGACGCCGACCGGCTTGCCGGACTGAACCAGCAGCGTCTCGTCCTCGCCGAGCGTCTTCAGCGTGGCGGCGATACGGTCGAAATCGTTCCAGGTGCGCGCCGCCCGGCCGATGCCGCCATAGACGACCAGCTCGTTCGGGTTCTCGGCGACCTCCGGATCGAGGTTGTTCATGAGCATGCGCAGCGGCGCCTCGGTGGTCCAGTAGCGGGCGTTGAGCTTGTCACCGCGGGGCGCGCGCACTTCGCGGATGTTGTGACGGGGATTGTTCATCATTGTCCCTTTCAAGCAAGGCGGGCGGCGCGGGTCAGCGCCTTGCCCAGTCAATGGCGGTTTCGAGGATGGTCTTCAGCGTGGCGCGGATCGGCGCGGCGTAGCTGGGGTCGTATGGCACCGGCCAGTTTTCCGGCGCTCCCTTCTTGTTCGGCTCGCGCATATAGCCGCGGTTGGAGAGCTCCATCTGCAGCGCATGGACACCGTTCTGCGGCTGGCCGAAGCTTCGCGTGATCCAGCCCCCCTTGAAGCGGCCGTTGACCACCCAGGTCTCGCCGGTCGCGGCGAGGATTTCGGCCACCTTTTGCTGCAGCGACGGATCGGCGCTCTTGCCGTCATTGGTGCCGAGGTTGAAGACCGGCAGCGTGCCTTCGAACAGGCGCGGCAGCACCGAGCGGATCGAATGGCAGTCATAGAGAACGATGTTCTCGTGGATGCCGCGCAACCGGTCGATTTCGCCCTGCAAGGCGGCATGATACGGAACGAAATAAGTCTCGCGGCGCTCATCGATCTCGGACGGCGTCGGTTCGTCGCCCATGTTATAGAGCGGATCGCCGTCGAACGTGTCCGTCGGGCACAGGCTGGTCGTCGCCTGTCCAGGATAAAGCGAGACGCCGGAAGGGTCGCGGTTGACGTCGATGACGGTGCGCGAAATGGCGGTGTGGACGACGGTCGCACCGAGGTCGGCTGCGAAATCGTAGAGCTTGTCGATCCACCAGTCGCAGTCGCGGCGGCCGAGCCAGGTCGAGACCAGCCGGCTGTCGAGACCGGCAAGATCGATGCCGGTATGCGGGATCGAGACCAGCAGCGGCGCCGTTCCTTGCGTGACGGTGAGCCAGGAAGGCGTGGTCATCATGCGGCTCCCGCAATCGATGGCAGCGCGATCGCGCCCGCCGCTTTCACCGCCGCCTCGCTGCGCACCAGGGCGATGGCCTTTTCCATGTCGGGATGGAAATGCCGGTCATTGTCGAGGTGCGGAACCTCGGCACGGACCAGCTTGCGCACCGCTTCGAGCGCTTCACTCGAAGCCAGCGGGGCGTGGAAATCGCAGCCTTGGGCGGCCGCCAGCAATTCGATGCCGACAACGGCGGTGGCATTCTCGATCATGCCGAGCAGCCGTCGCGCGCCATGCGCGGCCATCGAGACATGGTCTTCCTGATTGGCGGAGGTCGGGATCGAATCGACGCTCGCCGGATAGGCCTTCTGCTTGTTTTCCGAAACAAGTGCGGCCGCCGTCACCTGCGGGATCATGAAGCCGGAATTCAGGCCAGGCTTGGGCGTCAGGAAGGCCGGCATGCCGGACAGCGCCGGATCGACCAGCATGGCGATGCGCCGTTCCGACAGCGAGCCGATCTCGCAGACCGCAAGCGCGATCATGTCGGCGGCAAAGGCGACCGGCTCGGCGTGGAAATTGCCGCCCGAAAGCGCGGTGTCGTCCTCGGCGAAGATCAGCGGGTTGTCGGTGACGCCGTTGGCCTCGGTCTCCAGAGTGTCGGCCGCCTTGCGCAGCACGTCGAGCGCCGCACCCATCACCTGCGGCTGGCAGCGCAGGCAGTACGGATCCTGCACGCGCTCGTCGCCGACGCGATGCGATTCACGGATGGCGCTGCCGGCCATCAGGTTGCGCAGCGCCTCCGCCGTCTCGATCTGGCCGCGATGTTTCCGCAAGAGATGGATGCGCGGATCGAAGGGCGCGTCCGAGCCCTTGGCGGCATCCGTCGACAGCGCGCCGGCAACCAGTGCGGACTGGTAGAGCGTCTCGGCCTCGAACAGGCCTGCGAGCGCGAAGGCGGTCGAGAACTGGGTGCCGTTGAGCAGCGCCAGACCTTCCTTGGCGCCAAGCGTCACCGGTTCCAGCCCGTGCGAGACGAAGGCGACTTTGGCCGGGAAGCGGCCATGCGGTGTAAAGCATTCGCCGACGCCGATCATGACGGCGGTCATATGCGAGAGCGGCGCGAGGTCGCCGGAAGCGCCGACCGAACCCTGCGCCGGCACCACCGGGGTGACGTCGTTGGCGAGCATCCCTTGAAGCAGGTCGATGGTCTCGGCGCGAACGCCGGAGGCGCCCTGGGCGAGGCTGGCAAGCTTCAGCGCCATCATCAGCCGCACCACCGCGACCGGCATCGGCTCGCCGACACCGGCGGCATGCGAAAGCACGATGTTGCGCTGGAGCGTCTCGAGGTCGGCTGCGGGAATGCGGGCGCTGGCCAGCTTGCCGAAGCCGGTGTTGATGCCATAGACCGGCTCGCCCTTGGCGACGATGCGGGCGACCGCCTCGGCGCTGGCCTTGATCTTCGGCCGGCAGGCGGCGTCAAGCTTCGGAACGGCGCCGCGATAGATGGCGCGCCAGTCGGCAAGTGTCGTGTTGCCGGGCTTCAGGATCAGTTCGGTCATTGTCCTCTCCAGATACGGGCATGGAGCGGGTTGAAGCCCATGCGGTAGACGAGCTCGGCTGGGCGCTCGATGTCCCAGATGGCAAGGTCGGCCGACTTGCCGGCTTCAAGCGTGCCGGTCTTGTCGAGCAGGCCCAGCGCACGCGCGGCCTCGCGGGTGACGCCGGCGAGACATTCGTCGACGGTCATGCCGAACAGCGTCGCGGCCATGTTCATGGTGAGCAGCAACGAGGTGAGCGGCGAGGTGCCGGGATTGCTGTCGGTGGCGACCGCCATCCTGACGCCGCGCCGGCGGAACAGATCGACCGGCGGCTTCTTCGTCTCGCGGATGAAGTAGTATGCGCCGGGAAGGATCGTCGCGACGGTGCCAGCGTCAGCCATCGCCGCGGCACCCGCCTCATCCGTATATTCGAGATGGTCGGCGGACAGCGCGCCATAGCGGGCGGCGAGCGCTGCGCCATGCAGGTTGGAGAGCTGGTCGGCGTGGAGTTTTACGGGCAGGCCGAGCGCTTTGGCCTTATCGAAAACGCGCGCGATCTGCTCCGGCGAGAAGGCGATGCCCTCGCAAAAACCGTCGACGGCATCGGCGAGCTTTTCGGCGGCAACTGCCGGCAGGATCGTGCCGGCGACGAGGTCGATGAAGGCGTCCTTGTCGCCCTTGGCTTCCGGCGGCAGCGCGTGCGCGGCGAGACAGGTCGTGCGGATCGTGACCTTCCGTTCACCATCAAGCCGGCGGGCGGCGCGCAGCGACTTCTTCTCGTTGTCGAGGTCGAGGCCGTAGCCGGATTTGACTTCGACGGTCGTGACACCTTCGGCCAACAG
>NZ_RZSC01001069.1:0-1536 GCF_003998155.1 Mesorhizobium sp. M1E.F.Ca.ET.063.01.1.1 | reverse complement strand
TGCTTGGCCAGCGCCGAGCTTGCCGCATAGGAAATGGTCGCCGCTTCGCCGACCTCCGGCTCGCAGGCCTTGTTGGCCGCATCGAGCGCGTCCTTGAGGCTCGCCGCGGCGAACACGACCACCTTGTCGTCGGCACGGGCCGCCGGCACGGCCGCCATCAACGCTGCCGCCAGTCCGCCGATGGCGAACGCCTTCAAGCCAAAGCCCTTGCCCGTCATGAAACCTCCCTGTTGAAAGTCCGTTCAGCTCAATGCCTTTGACCGATATATCCAGATGAACATAACAATGGAAGGCTTTTTAGCCTCGGGACCATTGTTAGGCGGGATCCTCCCAGCCTACGATGAAGCCCATTCGATACAGCGAAGGAGAGGCACATGAAGATCAGCGCCCGCAATATCCTGAAGGGCAAGGTCACCGAGATCGTCAAGGGAGCGACCACCTCGCATGTCAGGATCGACATCGGCGGCGGCGCCATCGTCACCGCTTCGATCACCAATGAAGCGGTTGCGGACCTCGCGCTCGAAAAAGGCAAGCAGGCCTACGCGGTGATCAAAGCGTCCGACGTCATGGTCGGGATCGATTGATGCTGGCGCGCCCCGCGTGGTGCGGGGGTGAGGCCCCTACACTGCAATAGGCGCCTTGATGCTGGCGTCGGCAAAATAGTTCTCGAGGCGGAAATCCTCGAAGCGGAAGGCGAAGAGATCCTTCACCTCCGGATTGATCCACATCGTCGGCAGCGGTTTCGGCGTGCGCCGCATCTGCTCGCGCGCCTGCTCGAAATGGTTCGAATAAAGATGCGCGTCGCCGAGCGTGTGGACGAAGTCGCCGGGCTTCAGCCCGGTGACCTGCGCCACCATCATGGTCAGCAAGGCGTAGGAAGCGATGTTGAACGGCACGCCGAGGAAGATGTCGGCCGAGCGCTGGTAGAGCTGGCAGGAGAGCCGGCCCTCCGAGACGTAGAACTGGAACAGGCAGTGGCAGGGCGGCAGCGCCATCGCCTCCACCTCGGCCGGGTTCCAGGCCGAGACGATCAGCCGGCGCGAATTGGGATTCTTGCGTATCTCCTTGAGAAGGCCCGCGATCTGGTCGATCCCGCCGCCATGCCCGTCCGGCCAGGAGCGCCACTGCTTGCCGTAGACAGGCCCCAGGTCACCGTTCTCGTCGGCCCATTCGTCCCAGATGGTGACGCCGTTGTCGTTGAGATATTTGATGTTGGTGTCGCCGGCCAGGAACCACAGAAGCTCGTGGATGATCGACTTCAGGTGCAGCTTCTTGGTGGTGGTGACCGGGAAACCGCGCGAAAGGTCGAAGCGCATCTGGTAGCCGAACACCGAGCGCGTGCCGGTGCCGGTGCGGTCGCCACGGTCGGCGCCGTTTTCCAGCACATGCTTCAACAGGTCGAGATATTGGCGCATCGGCTCCGCCTCGATTCGGATGACAGATGATCATAACCGACTGGCCGTCGGTCGAACACCGTAAAGCCCGTCACAAATGTGGATCGTGCGCCGTCGTGTCGGCGCGCCCTGGATTCTCCGG
>NZ_RZSC01001068.1:0-1537 GCF_003998155.1 Mesorhizobium sp. M1E.F.Ca.ET.063.01.1.1 | reverse complement strand
GATGTCGTCGGCAAAGGCCGGCCATTCGATCGGCGGGATCACCCCCCGGACGCGCTCATACAGCGACGCGGCCGTTGGTAACGCGCCAATCATCCGCGCCTCCGCTTATATTCGGGCTGACAACAAGCGGCATATATCTACGTCGACTATAAAGGTGTCAAGCCCGCGAAAGCGGCAATTTCGTTCCCAGCACGACAGCGTTGTCGTCGAGAACAGCACGGCGGAAGCGGTAAAGCTTTGCTGGCCGGCCGCCTGTGTCGAGAGACGTCTCGCCGGTCTCCTCGACCAGCTCCTGCTGCTCGACAAGCCTGCGGAAGTTCGGCTTGTTGATGAGCCTGCCGACCAGCCCTTCCACGGTCCGCTGCAGCTGCAGCAGCGTGAAGGTCGGTCGCATGAGCTCAAAGACGACAGGCCGGTATTTGATCTTTGAGCGCAGCCGCGCGATCCCTGTCGCCAGGATCCGGCGATGGTCGGCGACCATTGCCCTGCCCGACACGGAAGCGGCGGGAGCGGCGTTCGGATCCACACCAGCCTCCTCGACCAACGCCGCTTCATAGAGCAGTTCGTAGCGCTGGAGCGTGAGCTCCTCGTTCCAGGGACGGTCGTCGAAGGAGAAGGCGATTGCCGCTCGCTGTCGGCGGTCGCGCCGGGAGGCCGCGTTCTCGGCGCCTTTCGCCCAGGCAATCAGGCGCCGCCGCAATAGATCCAGCGCTTCAGGCACGCCGGAGCGGTGATCCTCCCAGGGAAAAAAGTCGTACCAGCTTCTCCACTGGGATTTGCGTGACGCCGTCACGGCGTCCTGCCGGGTCAGCGCGAGATAGCTGATGGAGATGTTGCGTTGCTCAAGCCCGGCGATCATCCGGTCGCGGTCGGCGAAGGTATAGAGTTGCTCGATATAGCCCAGCGGATGGCCGGTCTGCTGTTCGACCCAGTCCCTGAGGCCAGACTGCAGCGACCGGTGGCTGAGCTCGAATGGACCGGAGGGAAGCGAATCGCGCTGCCCGACAGTGAGAACACGAGGTTCAAGGTCGCTCACGGCGGCGACCACCGCGATCAAATCCACGTTGATGTTGCGGCCCTTGCGGGCGGAGCTTGCTTTTTTGCTTCGTGTTGGCTGGTCGTGCATGTTCCAGATCGTGGCCGCGCCGGAAACGGCTAAACCGATTTAACTAACGTGGACTATGCGCGGCTGCCCGTCAACTGCGTACCTGTACGGTTTAGGTCTTCGCACTGCCACGGAACTGTGCCAAACGCGACACCCGCGATGGGTAACGCAAGGGAAGTGCTCATTTTGGGCGAGACGGGGTAAGTGCGGTAAACAATGCGGCGGTCGAGAGGGGAGCAAAGGCATAGTCGGTATCCGGCAATTGGTTTTGCCGGACCCAGTGGCCTTGCGATTCCTCGTTTTTCCTGCGCTTATCCCAACGTCTGAAAGTTAACCGGCTAGGCCGTGAGCCAGACACGCTGCACTGACACAGAGGAAAAATGAATGGCGACTGGAACTGTGAAGTGGTTCAACAACACGAAGGGGTTCGGC
>NZ_RZSC01001067.1:0-1539 GCF_003998155.1 Mesorhizobium sp. M1E.F.Ca.ET.063.01.1.1 | reverse complement strand
CTCTTGGGGGGAGATTGGCTGTCATCGCGGCTTTCGCCAATCTCCAAGGTCGCAGGACAGTGCGAGACGCCAAAACTGCCAATCTCGGGGGAGATGTCCGGCAGGACAGAGGGGGGTGAGCGCCAGCCTTGCCAGGCTGCCACCCATCGCCGATCATCACTTCGTTGCCCACGAGCATGATCTTCTCCCGAAGACTGCCACCTCGCCTATTTGCCCGGCACCAGCGCCAGGGCGCGGATCGGGCTGCCGGTGCCGTGCTCGATCTTGAGTGGAGCGGCGATCAGGATCGCGCCCTTCGGCGGCAACTGGTCGAGATTGCAGAGGCTGGCGAGGCCGTAGCGGTTGGCCTTGTGCATCAGCGTATGCGCCGGGAATGGCGGCTCCATGCCGCCGGCCTTGCCGGCATCGGTGCCGATCGTCTCTGAGCCCCAGCCCTTGATATCTTTGCTGATCAGGAACTGGATGGCTTCCGCCGTCGGTCCGGGCGTATGCGGGCCGGTCTCATTGGCGTTGAGGAACTCGGCCTCAGAGCCGTTGCGCTTGTACCAGTCGGTTCGCATCACCACCCATTCGCCGGGGTTGATGGCGCCATGCTTGGCTTCCCAGGCCTTGATGTGATCGACGGTGAGCAGGAAATCGTGATCGGCGGCGGCTTCCTTCGAGCAGTCGATAACATTGACCGGGCCGACGAAATTCTGTGCCGGAATGGTGTCGGTGGCGCCGTCCGGATAGTCCTTGCCGGTGATCCAGTGCTGCGGCGCGTCGAAATGCGTGCCCGAATGCTCGCCGAGCTTGAGCCAGTTCCAGGCCCACCACGGACCGTTCTTGTCATATTTGGAGATGGAATGGATCTCGACCTTCGGCGTGTCGACGGCGAGTTCCGGCGGCAGCTTGATCAGCGGTGTGTCCGGCCCGAGAGGCGCCGACAGGTCGACCACCTTGATGGCGCCCGAGAGCAGCTGGCCGGCGACCTCGCCGAGGAGTTTTTGCGTATCCATGTCTCTGTTCCCTCTTGTTTGTAAGGATCAAGGCTCGTTGCGGCCCTTAATATCCTACTAGACGAAAACATATGCATCTGCAATTATCTTTAAGCATAAAGCTTTTTGGGGCGGGGCGTGAGCGAGTTCGACGCCATCTTTGTCGGGGCGGGCCACAACAGTCTGGCATGCGCCGCGCATCTGGCGCTCAAAGGCTGGAAAACAGCGGTTTTCGAACGCAGCCAGACGATCGGCGGTGCCGTCCGGACCGCTGAATATACGCTTCCCGGCTTCCGGCACGATTTCGGCGCGATGAATCTGAGCCTGTTCGCCGGCTCTGCCTTCCACCGGAAATATGCAAATGAATTGAAAAGCCACGGGCTGGAATTCGCACCCGTGGCCGACTGTTTCGCCAGCGCCTTCCCGGACGGCAAATGGTTCGGCGTCAGCAACGATCTCGAAAAGACCGCATCGCGGCTGACCGCCTTCTCCGCCGCCGACACCGCCGCATGGCGTCGGCTGGTCGGCGTCTTTCCGGGCGAGGCCGAACATCTGTTCCGTC
>NZ_RZSC01001066.1:0-1540 GCF_003998155.1 Mesorhizobium sp. M1E.F.Ca.ET.063.01.1.1 | reverse complement strand
GTGGCGTTGTCGCCAGCGCCCGCCGAAAGCGGCACATTGTCGATGTAGATCGTATTGCCGGGGGTGCCGGCCGTGTAACCTGCCGAGGGCGTGAAGGTCACCGACCGCGGCACCGTCTCGAACAGCGTCGTGCCATCAGTGGTGGTGATGACCATGTCGTTGTCGCCGCGCGTGAAGGTCGAGACCGGGACATATTCCGCGATCTTCTTCAGAAGCGCATCGCGCTGGTCGAGCGCATCGGACACGTCCGTGCCGGAACGGGTGCCCGAGATGACGGCCTTGTTGGCGTCCTGGAACTGGCTGAGCAGCGAGTTGAGGTCGTCGACGGCGGTCGCGATCTGGCCGTCGGTCTGGGTGCGGAAGTCCTGGATCGCCTTGGTGCCGCCGTTCAGCGAGTTCACCACCTGCTTGGCCGCGTCGATGACGGCGGTGCCAAGGTTCTGGTTCGAAGGCGTCGTGGCATAGAGCTGCAACTGTTGCTGCAGGTTGGCGATCGCGGTCGACGGGGACGACGCATTGTCGACCCCGTTGACCGAGAGGTCGAGCTGATCCATGCCGCTATAGAGCGCGCTCTGGCCGCTCCATGCCGACAGCGCGGAAAGGTTCTGGCGGAACAGAAGGTCGTTGGCGGCGCGCTGTATCTCCACCGATCGCGCGCCGGGCGCCGTGCTGGTGACGACGGCGACGCGACGGGCATAGTCCGGGTTGGACGCGTCGGCCACATTGCGCGACACGACGCTGGTTTGCTTGGATGTGGCCAGGAGCGCCGACTGGGCGATGCTTAATGCGGTGGAAAGCGACATGCGGGTCTTTCACGGGCTGGCGCCCGATGGGTTATCTCTTGAGGTTGACGAGGACGTCCATGAGGTCGGAACCGGTCTGGAAGACTTTCGAATTGGCGGTGTAACTGCGCTGCGCCGCGATCATGTTGGTCAGTTCCTCGGCGATATCGACGTTGGAGTTTTCGAGCGCGCCCGAGACGACCGAGCCAAGCTTTCCTTCATTGGCAAAGCCGATGCGGACGGCGCCTGAATCCGCGCTCTGCACGTAGACGTTGCCCGGCATCGCGGTGAGGTTGTCGGGGCTCTGAACGTCGGCCAGCGGTATCTTGTAGAGCGGCTTGGTGGTGCCGTCCTGATACTGCGCGTAGATGACGCCGTCCTGGCTGATCTGGATCTTCTCGATCGTGCTCGGAGGATTGCCGTTGACCTTGGCGTCGGAGACCGTGAAGCCGGTTCCAAGCTGCGTCATCTTGGAGAGATCGAGGTTGAGGGTCGAGCCGTTCGGCACCGTGAAGGAGATGCCCGTGGTCGCGCCGGTGAGCTTGCCGGTGGTGGTATCGAAGGTGAGGTTGGCCGAGCCCAGCGCGCCGCCCGTATAGGGGAAGGACGTGCCGGGAGTAGCCTTCGACTGGTCGAAGACCGAGACCGACCAGGTGCCGGTGCCCGTCTTGGTGAAATAGACGTCGAGCAGCACCTTGTTGCCGAGATTGTCGTAAGCGACCAGCGAGGATTTCGATGTGTATTCGGCGGTCGCGCTG
>NZ_RZSC01001065.1:0-1545 GCF_003998155.1 Mesorhizobium sp. M1E.F.Ca.ET.063.01.1.1 | reverse complement strand
CTGGTTCAGACATCAGAAAATAGAAACCATCGACCTCAATGCCCTCGCCCGATAGCATGCAAAACTGTTCGCGATGTCTTCGCACACCTGTTCGCGATGTCCCCGGTCCAAACAAAGGGGAGAAGGGGAGCTGCGGCGCCGATTGACTCTTTTATCAAAGCGCGTAAAAGCCCGCAGCGAACGGGATCTTTTTCGATGCGCGGCCTTCTGATGGCTCTTCTTGCATTCGATGCCTCCAGCCACGATGCGCAGCATCGGGCCGGGCGCTTCGGCGCGTCCGTCCGTTCCAGCAAGATTCTGGGTTCCAGCAAAACTGTGGCCAAAACCACCACCAAAACGGTGTGATTCCCTTGGCCTAACCACCCTCTCCCGGGTTCGGCCCGGGGGACGGAACCCGCATGAGGCCGGCGGGTTTCTCCAACAACCAAGCGGAGAGGGACAGGAGATATCGATGAGTTTCAAGGTTGCGGTAGTCGGCGCCACGGGCAATGTGGGCCGCGAAATGCTCAGCATTCTGGACGAGCGCGGCTTCCCGGCGAGCGAGGTGGTGGCGCTGGCCTCGCGGCGCAGCCAGGGCACCGAGGTGTCCTTCGGCGACCGCACGCTGAAGGTCAAGGCGCTCGACACCTATGATTTTTCCGACACCGACATCTGCGTCATGTCGGCCGGCGGCAACGTGTCCAAGGAATGGTCGCCCAAGATCGGCAAGCAGGGCTGCGTGGTCATCGATAATTCCTCGGCCTTCCGCTACGATCCGGACGTGCCGCTGATCGTGCCGGAAGTGAATCCGGATGCGGTCGAGCTGTTCTCGCGCAAGAACATCATCGCCAATCCGAACTGCTCGACGGCGCAGCTCGTGGTGGCGCTGAAGCCGCTGCACGACGTCGCCACCATCAAGCGCGTCGTCGTCGCCACCTACCAGTCGGTCTCCGGCGCCGGCAAGGAAGGCATGGACGAGCTGTTCACGCAGACCCGCGCCGTCTTCGTCGCCGACCAGGTCGACGTCAAGAAGTTCACCAAGCGCATCGCCTTCAACGTCATCCCGCATATCGACGTCTTCCTCGACGACGGCTTCACCAAGGAAGAGTGGAAGATGGTGGCCGAGACCAAGAAGATGCTCGACCCCAAGATCAAGCTGACGGCGACCTGCGTGCGCGTGCCGGTGTTCATCGGCCATTCGGAAGCGGTCAACATCGAGTTCGAGAAGCCGATCACGGCGGACGAGGCGAGGGAAATTCTTCGAGACGCGCCCGGCTGCCAGGTTCTCGATAAGCGCGAGAACGGCGGCTACATCACGCCGCTCGAATCGGCCGGCGAAGACGCCACCTTCATCTCGCGCATCCGCGAGGATTCGACCGTCGACAACGGCCTGTCGATGTGGGTCGTTTCCGACAATCTGCGCAAGGGCGCGGCCCTCAACGCCGTCCAGATCGCCGAGCTGCTGGTCGCGCGGGGCTTGATCCAGCCGAAGAAGAAGGCGGCTTAATTTAGCTCACGGGCCGCACCGCCGCTGCCGCGGCTGGCCCTCCGCGGGGGCGCCGGACG
>NZ_RZSC01001064.1:0-1553 GCF_003998155.1 Mesorhizobium sp. M1E.F.Ca.ET.063.01.1.1 | reverse complement strand
CGAGATTGGCCGTCGGCGCCACCTTGTCGGAACCCAGCGTGCCGCCGATGTCCTTGGGGTCGGCCGTCATCGAGTACCCCGCGACCGCAAGCGAGGCCAACACCGCCAGGATCAACGGCGCCCGCCCGTCAGGACCAGCGAACCCGCGGCGTGCCCACGGCGTCAGCAGCCACAGCGCGATAAGCACGATGACGCCGCCGCGCGGAGCGAGCTGCCACCAGTCGAAGCCGATCTCCCAGACAGCCCAGCACAGCGTGGCGATCACGAACGCCGCGTAGAGCCATAACGATGTCGACTTGCGGCGGAAGACAAGAAAGGCGGTGATCAGGAAAGCAAGGCCGGCAATCACGTAGTACCAGCTGCCGCCCAGCGAGACCAACCAGACGCCGCCGCCGCCGAGAACCATGCCGATGAGGAAGAGGACGAGGGAGGTGATGGTGACAGCCAAGATGATACTCCTTCGACTGTTGCGCCGCGCGGCGCCTCTCAGGCAACGGCGTGCCGTCCCTGCCCTGCCGGCAGCTTTCCCTCCCCGGCCGCGCCTGTCAAGCGAACCAGAGCAGCGCAAAAATGGAACAAAACGTAGACGCTTCTGGCCTTTCGCTGCCGAATCACTACATTCGGGGCGATGTCCGGGTTTTCGGAAGACATGCCCTTCTTTGACGAACCGAATGCGCGGCCCGCGGCCCCGTCCGGCATTGCCGCGCGCGCCATGGCCGCCCGCAGCGCTCAAAACAGCGCGCCCGACTATCTGAAGGGCCTCAATCCCGAGCAACGGCTGGCGGTGGAAACCACCGAAGGCCCGGTTCTGGTTCTGGCCGGCGCCGGCACCGGCAAGACGCGGGTCTTGACCACCCGCATCGCCCATATCCTTGCCACCGGCAGGGCTTTCCCCTCGCAGATCCTCGCCGTGACCTTCACCAACAAGGCCGCGCGCGAGATGAAGCAGCGCATCGGCTTGCTGATCGGCGAAGGCAATGTCGAGGGCATGCCGTGGCTCGGCACCTTCCACTCGATTGGAGTGAAGCTGCTTCGCAGACATGCCGAGCTTGCCGGGCTGAAATCCGATTTCACCATCCTCGACACCGACGACGTGGTGCGGCTGATCAAGCAGCTGATCCAGGCCGAAGGGCTGGACGACAAGCGCTGGCCGGCCAAGCAGTTCGCCCAGATGATCGACAACTGGAAGAACAAGGGCCTCGGCCCCGACGAGATTCCGGAAGGCGACGCGCGCAGCTTCGGCAACGGCAAGGGCCGCCAGCTCTACAAGGCCTATCAGGAGCGGCTGCAGACGCTGAACGCCTGCGACTTCGGCGACCTGCTCTATCACCCGATCCGCATCTTCCGCGCCTATCCGGACGTGCTGAAGGACTATCACCGCAAGTTCAAATACATCCTGGTCGACGAGTACCAGGACACCAACACCGCGCAGTATATGTGGCTGCGGCTGCTGGCGCAGCGGCCGCAGTCCTCCCCCCTTGAGGGGGAGGTGCCCGCGAAGCGGGGGGAGGGGGTCGCCGCAGAAGGCACCGCCCAGTCACCAAACACCAGAG
>NZ_RZSC01001063.1:0-1566 GCF_003998155.1 Mesorhizobium sp. M1E.F.Ca.ET.063.01.1.1 | reverse complement strand
GCGCATCGGGATCTCGCGGATGCGCGGACCGCCGCTGGCGTGAGCCTCGAACTTCTTGAAGGGCGCGCCCACCGCTCAGGAAATCCTGACCAGCGGGGCGACGGCCGCGCCGCCGAACTCCGCAACCACCGTCTCGCCGCCCACCGCCGTCTGGCCGACGGCGACGCGCGGCACGGCGTTCAACGGCAGGAAGACGTCGACGCGCGAACCGAAGCGGATCAGCCCGAAACGCTCGCCGATGCCGATCGAGCCGCCGGCCTCTGCCCAGCAGACGATGCGGCGCGCCACCAGGCCGGCTATCTGTACGGCCGCGATCGTGCCGTTGGGGCTGTCGATGACCAGCCCGTTGCGTTCGTTCTCGGAGCTTGCCTTGTCGAGCTCGGCATTGAGGAATTTGCCTGGACGATGCTCGATCCGCGTGATCTTGCCGCGCACCGGGGCGCGGTTGATGTGGCAGGAAAAGACATTCATGAACACCGAGATGCGGGTCATCTCGGTGGGGCCCAGGCCAAGCTCTCGCGGCGGCACGGCAGGGCCGACGGCCGAGATCACGCCGTCCGCCGGGCTCACCACCAGCCGGTCGTCGACCGGCGTGACGCGCTCGGGATCGCGATAGAAATAGACGCACCAGGCGGTGAGGATGAGCCCGATCCAGAACAGGATCGATGAGAAATAACCGAGGAAAAGCGTTGCCGCGCCGAAAGCGGCGATGAAGGGATAGCCCTCGCGATGGATCGGAACGAACGTATTCTTGACCGAATCGAGAAGCGTCATAGGGCTGGAGGCGGTCCCTGTTTCAGGTTCCGGCCTCAATAGCCGAAAGCCCCCCTCCCCGCAACGCAACAATGGGGAGGTCTATTCCCCGATGCCAAGCATTGTTGATGCCGGCGGGACTTTTAGCATCCGCTGTCGGAAAGCAGCCCCCTCGCCCGTCCTTGGCAGGACAGCCCAACCAGGGAGCCAGCCATGCCGTCGCCGAAATCCGCCACCAGGAAAGCAAAGATCATCACCGAAGGCCTCGCCTTCGGCGAGTCGCCACGCTGGCATGAGGGGCGGCTCTGGCTCTGCAACTGGGGCACCGGCGAAATCGTCGCCGTGGAAGAGGACGGCACGAGCGAGGTCATGCTAACCGTGCCGGCCGTCCTGCCGTATTCGATCGACTGGCTGCCGGACGGGCTGCTCCTGGTGGTTTCCGGTCGGGAAGGCCTGCTGCTCAGGCAGGAGGCGGACGGGGCGCTCGTCACGCATGCCGATCTCCGGGGACTGTCGAAAAACCCCTGGAACGAAATCGTCGTCGACGGGCGCGGCAACATCTATGTCAATGGTGGCGGGCCGGCGCCGGCGCCGGGCGAGCATTTCGGACCGGGCACCATCGTGCTGATCACGTCGGACGAGACTGTGCGGCAAGTGGCCGAGGACATCGCCTTCGCCAATGGCATGGCGGTGAGCCGGTTGGCGTGGGATTCGGCGACGATGAGCGTACGGTTGTCCGGCGTCACCGCCATGCCATTGGCGAAGGCGATGTCCTCGGCCACTTGCCGCACAGTCTCGTCCGACGTGATCAGC
>NZ_RZSC01001062.1:0-1571 GCF_003998155.1 Mesorhizobium sp. M1E.F.Ca.ET.063.01.1.1 | reverse complement strand
CGCCCCAGGCCCACAGCAGGCCGACAACGGAATCGCTGATGCCGATCGACTTCCAGTAGATCGACACGAAGCCGTAGAGAAAGGCGTGGCTGGCGGTGATGATCCCGACACCGAGCGTGAAATAGAGGAAATAGGCGTTGAAAAGGCTCGGGGCCGAATGCTGGATGTCGGCCGCCGACAGCGGCGATGCCTTGCGGGGCCGTCCCATGCGCGGCGCAAACAGCGCAGCAACAAGTGCCGCGGCAATGGCCACGAAGATGATCGCCGGCACAGCCTCAGCTCCGGTCACCGCGAGGATGAAGCCGCCAACCACATTGGCGCAAAGATAGGAGATCGAGCCCCATTTGCGCATGCCGGTGTAGTTGGAGCCGAAGCGGCGCACGCCCGACAACGCCAGCGAGTCGGCCAGCGGCGAATGCGGCGTCCAGACGATCGTCAAAACGAGCGACACTGCGAGCACGATCGCATAGGTGGCCGGCAGGAAATAGCCGGCCGAAATGATCATCGATGCCGCAACCAGCGCGATATAGACGTCGGTCCGGTCCTTCGCCCGGTCGGCAAGCGCGGTCAGCATCGGCGTCGTCACGACGCGCAGGAACATCGGCGCGGCCAGGATGACGGCGATCTGTTCGGCGTGAAAACCTTTCGCCTGCAGCCAGAGCGGGAAATAGGGCAGATGCGTGCCCTGCGACACGAACAAGGTCGCGAAGATCAGGCTCATGCGCAGTTCGAAATGGCTGGGCTTGACGAGTTGCTCAGGCGAAAGCGGCGGCAGCGACATGAATCGATCCAATTACGCTGCATTCGACGGCCCGCAACGCGTTTCGATCCCTATCATGCGGTAAGTCCCGGCGGAACTGCCTGGACCAATCGACCAGGCTAAAGCCGTTGAAAGACAAAGAATGCCGAGCCCGAGGCACGTTTGCGCCTCGGGCCTGCCGTCGTTCGACTCAGCTTTGGAAGTAAGTCGGCTGGTCGATATCCGCGATCAGCCCTAGCTGGGTCGGCTCCCAACCCAGTTCCTGCCGGGTCAGCGCGCTCGAGGCCTCGTTGTCGATCGCCGAGAAATGCGCGAACCAGCCGAAATGTTCGGCGGATTCCTCCCGGCTTTTGCTGACCACCGGCACACCGAGTCTGCGGCCGATGACGCCGGCGATCTCGCGGAACGGCACGCCCTCCTCGGCGACGGCGTGGTAGCGCGCGCCGCCGCGGCCCTTTTCCAGCACCAGCCTGTAGAGCCTGGCGGCATCGAGCCGGTGCACGGCGGGCCAGCGGTTGAGACCCTCGTCCGTGTAGATCGAGGCACCCTTCTCGCGGGCAATGCCGATCAGGATCGGAACGAAGCCGTGATCGCCAACACCATGCACCGACGGCGGCAGGCGAATGATCGACACGCGCACGCCCTTCTCGGCCGCGGCATGGGCGGTCTGCTCCGAGACCCTCGGGATCGCTGGATTGGATGCAGGCGAAACGTCTTCGGTCGCGATGCGGCCGGGCCGGACCAGTCCGATGCCGGAAGTGACGATCAGCGGCCGGTCGGAGCCCGCAAGCTCCGTGCCCATCGCCTCGAT
>NZ_RZSC01001061.1:0-1572 GCF_003998155.1 Mesorhizobium sp. M1E.F.Ca.ET.063.01.1.1 | reverse complement strand
TCCTGCAAGCCCTGACCGGCAGCCGCAACGGCTCTCTCGGCATCGGGCAAATGGGCCTGGGCGGCAACATGTCGATTGCGCAAGCGCCGAGCTTTGGATCGATCCTCAATGGCGGCGCCCTCTCTTTCGGTGGGCTGTCGCCGGAAATCCAGAAGATCGCCGGAGCGGTGATCAACGGCCTGCAACTGGTCAAACAGCTCCAGCAAATCACCGGCAATGGCAGCAGTGCCGTCAACACAGCCTATAGCGGCAGCGTCAACGTCGCGTCGCTGTTGAGCGCCCTCACCTCTCAGGCCTCCCAAGGCGTCGCGCAACGCGAACAGTCGTTGCAGTCGGCCAGCGGCCAGATCGGACAGGCCGAGGACGTCAAAGGCTCGGTCGATCAGAACACGCGTATGCAGCTCGAGAACGCGCGTGCGGTCAACGAGCTCATCGGCGTGCAGAATGGTGCCGTCGCCGCGCTGAACGAGGAAATGAAGACCCGGCTGTTGCGGCAAAGCCAGGTGCAAAAGCTGATGACGCCGGCGCAAGTCAATCCGTTCGAGAATTTTGGCACAAGCGGGAACTGATCGTTGAGGGGCCGAGCAAAACGGATGCCAGCTTGGTGGCGGCGGTTCGGCGTGGGCGCCGTCGCGGTCGCGAGCATCATGGTTGGCGGCTGCGCCGGGCCAGGTCACGAGCTCAAGCCGCCGTGCGCGCCGCTGTCTTATGCGGGCAACGCAAGTTGCGGACTCTTGAAGCCGGTCAACGCTGCGCCCTTCGATCGTGTTGTCGAGGCTGGATGAACGGGCTGGCGACAAGCATTCTGGGAGGCATCGATGATGTCGGAAAGGCCTTTGTCTCCAGCGTTTACATGCAGCTCGGCTATGCGCTGGGGAATGTCTACGCGCTCATGCTCACCGTCTACATCATCTGGTGGGGCTACTCGATCCTCAGCGGCCGCGAGACGATCTCTCCGATCGAGTCGGCATACCGCCTCGGTCGAGCGGTGGTCATCTATCTGCTACTGAATGGATGGGGCACCTTCTCCGAGACGATCTATAAGCTGGTGCAGGCGGTGCCGGGTGAAATCGGCAAGATCATCGTCGGGGCCGTGTCGCGCGCCACCGGCAACCAGCTCTCGGACCAAGATGCCATTCCAGCCCTGATCGACAATCTCTACCGTGGTGCCCAGGATGTTGCCAATCAGGTCTACAGCGGCACTTTTTACGACATATTCGGCGCGCTGCTTTCCACCATCGTGCTTCTGGCCGCCATCATTTTTTCGGCGCTTGCGATCGCGGCAATCATCGCGGCCAAGATCATGCTGTTCATCACTTTGGCGCTGGCGCCGGTTTGGATTGTGCTTTGGCTCTACCGCTGGTCAACCCGGATGAGCGAGGGCTTCATTTCGCTCACCACCTATCTGATCATCCAGCAAATCCTCATCTACGGCTTCCTGGGCTTTTATTTTTCGCTGGTCAATCTTGCCTTGAACACCGCCACCTCGGGAGGCGCCAGCGTCGACAACAAGATGTCGATGGTCCTGCCGCTCGTCCTGGTCACGATCATCAGCATCTATGTGCTCATGCA
>NZ_RZSC01001060.1:0-1575 GCF_003998155.1 Mesorhizobium sp. M1E.F.Ca.ET.063.01.1.1 | reverse complement strand
GAGAAATGCTCTTCGACGAGACGGGCGAGCAGGTCCGAAAATTTCGGTGTCAGCTCGGACGGCTTGATCAGCACGCGGTTGCCGGCGATGCCGAGGTCGGCAAGGCATTCGTGTCGATGCCTTTCGACCATCTCCTGTTCACCGGCTCTACCGCCGTCGGCCGGCAGGTGGCGCTGGCCGCGGCCGTCAATCTGACGCCGGTGACGCTCGAGCTCGGCGGCAAGTCGCCGGCGATCTTCGATCAGTCCTGCGATCTCGACGCCGCTGTCGCAAGCGTCGCCTACGGCAAGCTTTTGAATGCCGGCCAGACCTGCATCGCGCCGGACTATCTGATGGTCCCGCAAGGGCAAGGTGCCGCGATCGCCGCGAAGCTCGCCGCCGCGATGGGGCGACTCTATCCGCGCCTGCGCGACAATCCCGACTACACGGCAATCGTCAGCGAGCGGCACCATCAGCGTTTGAGCGATATGATCGCCGAGGCCCGCGACAGCGGCGCCGATATCACCGAGGTCAATCCGGCTAAGGAAAAGCTTGGCGTGAGTGATCGCAAAATGGCGCCCGTGCTGGTCAGGAATGCCGGCGAGAATTTGCGGCTGATGCGCGAGGAAATCTTCGGGCCGGTGCTGCCGATCCTCGAATATGGCACGGTCGACGACGCCATCGAGCACGTCAACCGGGGCGAGCGGCCGCTGGCACTCTACTGGTTCGGCAAGGACAGCGCCAATCGCCGAAGGGTGATGCGGGAAACCGTGGCCGGCGGCGTGACGGTCAACGACTGCATGATGCATCTGGTGCAGGAGAGGCAGCCATTCGGTGGCGTCGGCGAGAGCGGCATGGGCGCCTATCACGGCGAATGGGGTTTCCGGACCTTCAGCAAGGAAAAGCCGATCTTCGTCCAGTCCAGGCTGAGCGCCGGCGGCTTGCTCAGACCGCCCTATGGCGGAACATTCGAGCGGCTGTTCCGGTTGCTGAACCTCATCACCTGACAGCATTATTTTCGAAGTGGGCGCGTCCTTCACATTGTCTCGTGCCAATGCAGCAAGTCATTACGCGAAAAATTTCCGCATCATACTGACACCTACTGCCATTGAACGGTTGGACGAGCGAAAAATCTGCCCGGACGGGGAAAAGCCGGGCAGTCGAGTGTCGAAAAAATAGAATAGAGCCTGTCCGCCACGGCTGGAGGCGCAATGATGCTGCAATTTTTCTCACTATATTGCGCCGCAACTTTGAGGTAGAAGCGCCCTTCGCCGATCACGGCAAATTGAAGATGGCTTTGCGCGCACCCATATCGGCCGCGCGCCCGGGAGTCGAAGGCGCCGACCTCGCCAAGCCAGCAACGGAAAAATGACGATGCCGAAAATCAGGTTTCACAAGCTTGCAGCCATTGCTGTGCTCATCGGATTTGCTGCCTGGATGGCAACGGGCGAGTTCTCGTCCGTGGGCAGCGCCGCCGACCACCAGAAGGCAGGAGAGGCAGGCAAAGCCACGCAATCCGGGGCCGACAAGCCCAAGACGGCGGAGGTCGAGCCGAAGGCCGCGCCCCGCACCGTCGCGGTGGTGACGCCGCCGCGC
>NZ_RZSC01000105.1:0-12442 GCF_003998155.1 Mesorhizobium sp. M1E.F.Ca.ET.063.01.1.1 | reverse complement strand
GGCGGCGATTGCGGCGAGGTAGAGCTGGACTGCTGTGCCCGTGGGGAATTTACCTGGCGGAGGGAGTGGGATTCGAACCCACGGTGAACTTGCGCCCACGCCGGTTTTCAAGACCGGTGCCTTAAACCGCTCGGCCATCCCTCCAAGCCTTGTTTTCGTTAGCTTTTTTGGCGTTTTGCCGTCGGCCATTTGGGCCTTTGCTACCATTTTGCTACCGAACGAGCTTAGCTACCGGGCTTTACCGCGCTCCTGATCGCCGCGTCAACCGCCTCGGCGGCATCCGCCTGCATTCCCGGCATGACGTGCGAATATAGGTCGAGCGTTATTCCGATCGTCGAGTGCCCAAGGCGCTCGCTGGCAACCTTCGGATGAACGCCGGCCGACAACATCTGGGTGGCATGAGTATGCCGCAGATCGTGGAATCGGATGCGCGGCAGGGTGGTGTTGCCAATGACTCTGATCCATTCATGCGTAAGCGAGCGGGGCTGCAGCGGCGAGCGTCGACCTGGGCGACCACGAAACTGTCGGCGTCTGGTCGGATGCCAAGGCGCAACTGTTCCTCTGCCTGCCGCGTGCGGTGGGCCTTTAGCTCGGCCACGGTCGCCGCCGACAATGCTACAGTCCGGGCTCGCCGCTCTTCGGTTCTTTGTAGCGGACGCCGTCGCTGGTCTGCTCCGCGCTCTCGACGATGGACAGAAGGCGGAGGTTGTCGCCATCCGCTGTGCCCGCTGCAACGTCACGCGCTACTACAAGCCGATCGAGTTGCGGGAGGTGATCGGCAACGTCACGATCGACGAAGTGATGGACAAAGTGCGCTGCCAGCAATGCAAGAGCCGGGAGTGGATGAGCGCGCAACTATTCCACCCGACTGGCGAGCAGGCGCACACGATCCGCTACCGGCGCCTTTGGCGGGATGAATAGGGCTAGAGAATTTAACTCCATGTTTACCAAACCTGCACCTGTGCCCGAGGAGCTAAAATATATCATCTTGCTAATATATTTTTCGCGTGTTGAGGTTAGGCAGTATCAGTACGATCCTTTCCGATTATAGATGGTAATCGTCAGCGGCGGGGTGCTCAAGTGACAGGCGCAGTCCCTATTTATGTACAGTCAAAAGGTAATGCATATTTTCGCTACGGCACCCAAATCACCGGAGAGAACGGCTGGGGAAACGACAAAACCGTCGCCTTCTATGCATATTCCAGCCCGCAAGAGGGAACGATCCCCTTTTACCGACATAGAGCGGGGACCGGCGACCGCTTTCAGATAGACACCATTCCGGCCGCTCATGACGGTTGGAGCGCCGGAGAAGATCCATTTTACGCCTATCCACCAACGCTGCCGAGAAGAGGCACGACACCCATCTATGCTCACTGGAACTCGGACTCATCGCGGGTCCAGTACAACTCCCAAATCGCTGGCGGCTCGGGCTGGAACATCGGGGTGCCAGCTTTCTTCGCCTTGCCCGTTCTCAACGGATATCGCGTCGGGGACAAGATTGCAGATATCAGCGGCAACGATCAGTCCGGCAACGATGTGAAATTGAGCAAGTACGGCACCGGCCAGGATTGGATCCTGATCGACATCTGCGCGCAGTGGTGTGGCCCGTGCAATTTCGCGGCCAGCCGGATGCACGATTTCATTGCCGATATCAACAACACCAAGGGTACGAAGCTTAAGCTGACGCTTTTCACGGTGCTGGTCGACGATCGGAGTTATAAGCCGTCATCGGTAACAACCGCGAAGCAATGGGCGACAAAGTACAACTTCGATCAAAAGGAAGCGGTGGTTCACTGCGGAGGCGACCCGAAATCGGATTTGCGGTGGCTCATTGACAAGTTCACCCTCGCAAACGACATCCCGGAATCCGCTTACCCAACTTTCGTGCTCGTTGACCCCGACGAAACAATTCGCCTCTTCCAACAGGGCTTTGATCTCGACGAGCTCCAGCGGCAACTGAGTGTGTTCGCGGAGGTTACATTTCCGAACAAGGCGTGGATCGGCCTTACATAAGCCCAGGTCAGAGCGGTAATCACCGCGGCACCGAAGCGCGGGCGCTAGACCCTTCGCTTCGCTGATCGACTGTTGGATGGTTTTGCTGCGGGCTTGCGGCCGAGTCCGGACGCCTTCGCCAGCGTCGACCGCTGAGCAGCATAGTTCGGCGCCACCATCGGATAGTCCGACTTCAATCCCCACTTCTCCCGGTACTCATCGGGCGTCAGACCGTAGTGCACGTCGAGATGGCGCTTTAGCGATTTGAACTTCTTCCCGTCCTCGAGGCAGATGATGTAATCGGGGAACACCGAACGCTTCGGATTGACCGCTGGTTCCAGCTTCGGTTGTACGGCTGCGATTGGGTGCTCGATTCCTGACAGCGACGCGTGAATAGAGGCGATAAGTTCAGGCAATCCGGACACGGGGAGGGGGTTGTTGCCCACATACGCAGAGACAATGTCGGCGGTCAGGCCGATTAGATCGACGTTTTGGACCTCGCTTTGTTCGTTCAAGATATTGTACTCCTAGTATCGGAATCTAAAGCCCACCCTCGCAATTCGCTCTGTACTGCAAGTTTGGTGGCTCGCCAACGCTTCTGTTCGCTGAGTGGCCCACGAATCCTGTGTGGCGGAGGCGCAGTCCGCGCCTCTGCCCATTCAAAAGAACTCCGAACAGACACTATGCAGCTACTCGAAGATGAAGCCGCTTCGGCGCCGCATAGAGCGCACTATTGAGGCGCTGCTGACTATCCTCGATGAGGCCGACGGCGAGCCGGATCTGGAAGCAACAGCCGACGATGAGCCGTATCTTGCCGGTTGGAGCGGCACCAACGAAGACCTGGAGGAAGAGAACGAGCACGGCGGCGACATCCTCGATGAGCCGCACGACGGAGACGAGCGCGAACTTTATGGCGCCGAATTCGGCGCCCTTGGATACCTCGAAGGCGGGCAGAGTCTCTAAAAACCAATTGCCCTTCGGACACTTGAAAGCCCGCTGTCTCACGGTGGCGGGCTTTTCATAGCGGGGCCGTCTTTGCGTCTAGGGCAAATAGATGAGCCCTCGTCATTCCAATCGATGATGAAGCCCATCATCGCCCGATGTTAGCTAGGCGCAACAATTTCGGATTGTGCAGGGTGAGGGCGTTTCCGTGAAACCCGTTATCTTTGGCATAGCAATGGTATTGGCCGCCACCGGAGCAGCTGTTGCGAAAGAGAAGAAAAAGATGGCCACCGCTCAGGCTGCAACCTCGTGTTCTGCAGCGCGTATGAAGGCTGGCAGCAAGCCCACCCCGAAACTGGATTGCAAATCGACTGGCACCGTTGTTGCGCAACCGCCAAATGGGGCCGCAAATTTCCTGGACCATCCGCACTTAGGATACGGCACTAATCCGTGGATCCGAACTGGCTATTGACGGCGACGGCATCGGCTGCCGGGCCTTTTGTATGTCGCGTTTAAGCGGGCTCAGCTACATTTTCCGGACAGGACCGCGCTGTTTAGCGGGCGGCTGTTTCGTCACTTTCGGATAGCTGCACGACCCGCTTCCACTAGAATTGCCGCAAGTGGCTGAGCCTGCATTACATATGGCCGAGGCGCTATCGCCCTTCGAATTCGTGCAGGTAACCTTCTGGCCGGGTAGGGTCGAGCAACTGCCGCCAGTGACCGACACGTTGGCTGTGCTTCCGTTTTTGCATTTTATCCCCGATCCCGCCGCAAGCGCGGGATTGAGAGAGTAAAGAACCGCGAGTGTCAAAAGCGCAGATGCAGAAAATATGAAACGTGGCATGGCGCATCTCCTGACGACGCCTCTCCATCCCGTGGAAAGATTATACGCCAGAACTGTATTAGGTCGTCGTAATGCTAAGAGACTGGGTTAATGAGTTCTTTCCAGGCTCATTCGTATGCGGCGGATTCTGATCGACCCTTTGAACCTTTTTGGTGGTTGGCCCAAGGCATTCCTTGAATCCCCGATCCCGATCTAGAGCCGTGGCTAGCTGGCGGGACAGGCACCGATGACCGGGAGCAAGACAACATCGACGTCGAAGAGGGCGGCGATTCGGAACGCAGCCTCGGCTGGTCGGAGCCTTGCAGCCATCCCTCCAACTAGTTGTTTTTATTGCGTTTCCATGAAAAGGCGAGGGGCCTGAAAAGGCTCCTTGCTACGCATTTTGCAACTATTTGGCTTTCCGCTCGCTGCTTATAGCCGCCTGCAACGCCGCGTCAACTTGCTCGGCCGCTTCCGCCTGCATTCGCGGCATCACATGTGAATAAAGGTCCAAGGTGATGCCGATCGTCGAATGCCCAAGGCGCTCACTCGCGTCTTTCGGGTGAATGCCTGCCGACAGCATCTGCGAGGCATGGGTATGGCGAAGGTCGTGGAAGCGGATGCGGGGCGGCTTGGTCCTGCTAAGGACGCGGACCTATTCGCGGGTCAATGACCTCGGCTGAATTGGCCGGTCGTCGACGTGGCGCGCAAGCAGATAAGTCAAGGGCAACTTAGGTATGTTATACGTTGGTTATACGTTGCGTTCTTGGGCGGATACGCTTCGATGGATCAGGAAAGACTTCTAGCCGCAGTCCTCTTAGCTGATGTCGTAGGCAGCACGCCGCTCTATGAGCGCATCGGCGACGATGCCGCTCTGCAGCAGATCTCGGATTGCCTCGACGCCATACGCGAGATCGTCGCGCGGCACGGCGGTGATTTCATTTACTCGAAGGGTGATGACGTGCTCAGCCTGTTCGAGAGGCCGGAGGGAGCGCTGACGGCCGTCTCCCAAATCAGCAGCCAACTGACGAAAGGGCCGTTGCGCGCCCGGATCGGATTGCATTTCGGGGCGGTCATTCGCGCGCGGGGCGCGGTATTCGGCGACGTTGTCAATGTCACCGCAAGGTTGTCCACCACGGCCAACCCGGGGGAGGTGCTGATCAGCCAGAGCTTCTTCGAAGCCCTTTCCGCGGGCAGCCGCAGTGCCTTGCGGCTCCTCGACAAAATGGCCTTCAAAGGAAAGCAAGAACTCTTCGATGTCTATACCCTAGGGAGTGACGATCGAGCCCTCAGTACGCAGATCACCAGCCTGGGCACTATTATCGATAGGCGCTCCGCCCCGCCGCGGCAGATCAATCTGGTCATCCGCTATGGAGATCAGTTGCTATCCTGTCGAAACAACGAATTCGTGACGATCGGCCGATCTCCGGAATGCAATATCGTCGTCCAGCGGCCCTGGGTCTCAAGGCACCACGCGACCTTCACCATTTCGAATGGCAAGGCCCGGCTTATCGAGCGAAGCTCGTCGGGCACATTTGTGTCGATGGGACCCAACCATGAAGTATTCGTGCGCCGCGAAGATATTCTCCTCTTCGGCTCCGGCGTCATCTCGCCTGGACGGAAATCGTCCCTCGGCGACGCCCAGATCCTTCACTACGAAATTGTCTCAAACTGACCCGGCCGGACTCGTTAGCCACGACCGGCCGCGACGATCTCTTCGGCAATTCTGCAAGCGCGCAGCGCTGGTTCCGTCAGCATGCGCCTGCAACGTTTGTGGCCTGGTGCTTCGGTCGCCGGGCTTATTGGTTTCGGAACAAACGACGCGGCTGCCCGGTTTCTGGCGGGGGAAAGGAGCGCGTCATGCAAAACCAACGCGACAAGCCTCTGCCGAAGCAAAAGCCGAAGAACGACGACCCGGCCGACCCGGATCATTGTTCCCCAGAGCCGGCCCATGTCGATCCGCCACCGCGAGACGTGCGGGAAGCGCCGGCTCCGAACCCGAGCGGCGATAAGAAGACCTAGCTGTTTCGGTTAGGTGACCCGGCTGCTCAAGCGGCCGAGCTTTCAGTGATGGACAGCGGTCCAAATTGGAAACACTGCCAAGATGATACCAAACGCTACAACGACAGTGCCTAAAGCGCGTCGCGGTCTTTCAGAATCGCTCCGTGCGCTTTAGGTTTTTTGATTTTACGCATGTCTTTGTCCCAAAACCGGTTCCCACTTTCGGGAGACATGCTTTAGTGCCGCCCGGATGAGGTCTGCAAACGGGGCTCGCCATAATCTCGCCCTGTTGCGGCCATAATCGATTAACATCGTGATAAGCAATTCCTGTGCACAAAGGGATTGGGGATCAAGGTGTTGCTGGCATTCGCGGGCGTTTTGGCTCCGACTGGTGGCAGCGAGACTGTAGGGGACAATCGAAATCATGCAGACCTCGGCGCGCCCGCGTCTTCGTCGCGCTCCTGCTTTCGCGCTGTGCGCCCTGTCGGCGGTGCTGCTTGCCGGCTGCACATCCACGCCGCAGCCGAAGGCGATGCTCGACAAGCGGCCGCACTCCAAGGAATATTTCGCCGAATCCGAGTATGGCGTGAAGGCCAGCCCGCGCGTTGCCTTCATGCGTCGCGGCGGCGGACGCGACCAACTCGGCAAGCCATACCAGGTGCGCGGCAAGTGGTACTATCCGAAGGAAGACAGGCACTACGCCAAGGTGGGTCTGGCCTCCTGGTACGGCGACGCCTTCCACGGCCGGCTGACCGCCAATGGCGAAGTTTACGACACGGCGCAACTGACGGCGGCGCATCCGACCATGCCGCTGCCGAGCTATGCCCGCGTCACCAATATCGAGACCGGCAGTTCGGTCATCGTGCGCGTCAACGACCGCGGCCCCTATCATGAAGGCCGCATCATCGACGTCTCGGAACGAGCCGCGCAAATGCTCGATTATGGCAAGGTCGGGACCGCAAAGGTGAAGGTCGAGTATGTCGGCCGGGCGCCGCTCGACGGCAATGACGACCAGTATCTGATGGCTTCTTACCATCCCGGCAACAGGCGGCCCGATCCGTCCGACGGCCTGCCGACCGGCGTGATGGTGGCCATGAACGGCTCGTCGCCCAGCCTGTCGGTGAGCGATGCGCCGCCAGCGGCCGTGCCGTTCCCCGGCCAGTTGACCAATTCGGGGCAGGCTTTTGCCGCGCAGCCTGGTTTGTCGGAGCAGTCGGCGCCGTCGGAGCTACCGGCGATGTCGGCGCAGACGCCGGGCGCCAGCGATGTCGTGCTGCCGGATTTCGGGCCGATCGTGCCGGAGCGGCCGGAATTCCGGTTGCCGCAGAATTCACCCTTTGCCATGGCCTCGCTGTCCTACGCGGATGAGCGGGTCAAGCGTGCCGATGTCTTCGCCGCGCTCGACGCCAGCGGCATGTCGCCGGCCGACATCCTGCAATCGTGGAAGAAATCGAACAGCCAGGAACAGACGCCGGGCTCGGACTATGTCGCCGCCGGTTCCTTCGACGACGCCACCGAAGCAAAGCGCGTGGCGGCGGCCCTCGAGCCGTTCGGCAGGACCGAAATCCAGCGCACTGAGCTCGACGGCGACGACTGGTATGCGGTCAACGTCTATCCGGATGGCCATGGCAGCATCGACGATGTGCTGCAGGCGGCCTGGTCGCACGGCGCGCCGGACGCATTGGTTGTGCGAAACTGATCAATTTCGCGCGCGCCGTTGATACGGCCGAAAAAACCCTGATAGCTTGGCCTCGCTGGGGTATTCTTTGCGCAATTCCGGACGGGAAACCGCTTGGCGCTTTTCCTGGAATTGCTCTGATCGGGTCGACATTCATGCAGTTCCGCGCACTTCCGTCTTTTGCCGGACTTCTGGGATTGGCGCTGATGCTGTTTTGCGCGGTGCCGGCGAGCGCGCAGCTTTTCGAAACCAAGGCGAGCCAGGCCTTCATGATCGATGCCGATACCGGCACGGTGCTTTTCTCCAAGGATGCCGACAAGCCGATCCCGCCGGCTTCCATGGCCAAGCTGATGACGATGGAGGTGGTCTTCAACGCTCTCAAGGCGAAGCGGATGACGCTCGACGACACTTTCGTCGTCAGCGAAAACGCCTGGCGCACCGGCGGCGCGCCATCCGGAACCTCGACCATGTTCGCCAAGCTCAAATCGGCGGTCCGCGTCGAGGATCTGATCCAGGGCGTGACCGTGCAGGCCGCCAATGACGGCTGCATCGTGTTTGCCGAAGGCATGGCCGGTTCGGAGGCGAATTTCGCGGCGCAGATGACCGAGCGGGCCCGCGAGCTCGGCCTCGCGAAATCGACCTTCGTCAATTCGACCGGGTTGCCTGCAGACGGCCAGCAGACGACGGTGCGCGAGCTCACGATGCTGGCTCTGCATCTATGGCGCGACTATCCGGAATTCTTCCACTATTACGGCCAGCCGGATTTCACCTGGAACAAGATCGCCCAGAGGAACCGCAACCCGCTTTTGGCCATGGGCATCGATGCCGACGGCTTCGTGGCCGGGGCGAGCGAGTCAGCCGGCTTTGGCATTGTCGGCACGGTCAGCCACAACGGCATCCGCGTGATCGCGGCGCTGAGCGGGCTGGCGAACGATCGCGAGCGTTCCGAAGAAGCGCGCAAGCTGCTCGATTGGGGTTCGCGCTCCTTCCAGAAGACCGAGATCTTCGCCAAGGACGAGGTGGTCGGAGAAGCGCAGGTCTTCGGCGGCGCCCAATCCGGCGTGGCCTTGAAAGCCAAGGGGCCGGTGGATATCTTTCTGCCGATAGCCAACCGCGACAAGCTGACTGCCAGGATCGTCTATGACGGTCCGGTGGCGGCGCCGGTGGAGGAAGGGCAACCGGTCGGGGAATTGCGCGTTTGGATAGGCGACACGCTCAGCCAGCGGACGCCGCTTTTCGCCGCCGAGAAGGTCGAGGTCGGCACGCTGCCGCAGCGCGCGCTCGACGCCGCCAAGGAACTCGCTGTCGGCTGGCTGCGTCAGAAACATTTGTGATCGGGCAGGCTCGTGGACCTTTTATCGGACGGGAGCTATGACAGCGGCCAGCGCGAGCAAAGGTATTCTCGATTGGCGAGCGGATTTTTCATCACCTTCGAAGGCGGCGAAGGAGCAGGCAAGTCGACGCAGATCGAGCGGCTGGCGCGGCGCATGCGCGCCAAGAAGTACGAAGTTCTGGTCACGCGCGAGCCGGGCGGCTCGCCGGGCGCCGAAGCGGTGAGACATGTGCTTTTGTCGGGTGCGGCCGAACCGTTCGGTCCGAAGATGGAGGCGATCCTGTTCGCAGCCGCGCGCGCCGACCATGTCGAGCAGGTGATCCGGCCGGCCGTCGAACGCGGCACGATCGTGCTTTGCGACCGGTTCATCGATTCCTCGCGCGTCTACCAAGGCGTCACCGGCGGGCTCGATCCGGATTTCATGGAGGCGCTGGAAACTGTCGCCATCAACGGCATGGTTCCCGACATGACGCTGATCTTCGATATCGATCCGGCCGAAGGCCTGAAGCGTGCGGCGGCGCGCCGCGGCGTCGGCGACAGCGCCGACCGTTTCGAGAAAGAAACGCTCGCGGTTCACCAGCGTCGGCGCGAGGCTTTCCTGGCTATCGCCGAGGCGGAGCCGGACCGCTGCATTGTGATCGATGCGGCGGCCGATCCCGAAACGGTGGAGAACGTCGTCACCGCGGCCGTTTTCGCGGTGCTGGAAAAGCGGATGCGGGTGCAAAGCAAGCAGACGGCGCCGGCATGATCTTCGAACGCATCGCTCCCGAACAGCACGATACGCTGGACGGCGTTCCCGAGCCGTCGGAAACGCCGCGGCTCATCGGCCATGCGCAGGCGGCGGGCATGCTTGCCGCCGCCTACCGCGCCGGCAAGCTGCCGCACGCGCTGATCCTGACCGGGCCGCTCGGTATCGGCAAGGCGACACTCGCCTTCCATCTGGCGCACCATCTTCTCAAATATCCGGACTTCACGGCCGCGCCTGGCACGCTCGCCGTCCCCGATCCGGCATCGTCGCTGTTTCGCCTGATCGCCACCGGGGCGCATCCTTCGGTGCTGCATCTCACGCGGCCGGCCAACGACAAGACCAAGAGCTTCAAGACGGTGCTAACCGTCGACGAGATCCGCAAGGTCAGCCGCTTCCTGTCGATGACCTCGCACGACGGCAGCTACCGCGTCGTCATCGTCGATCCGGCGGACGACATGAACACCAATGCCGCCAATGCCTTGCTCAAGAATCTCGAGGAGCCGCCGGCGCGCACCCTGTTCATCCTGATCGTGCACGCGCCGGGCAGCCTTTTGCCGACGATCCGCTCGCGCTGCCAGATGGTTCGGCTGACGCCGCTCGCCGCGGACGAACTGATGGCGGTGCTGGAAGGCATCGAGCCGCCGCCGCCCGACGATCCGGCGGCGCGCGCGGCGCTGGCGGAGCGGGCAGGGGGGAGCGCCCGCAACGCGATCCTACTCACCCAATATGGCGGGCTGGAGATCGCCGGCGCGCTCGATGCGTTGGCGGCGGCGCCGAAGTCCGACATTGCGGCCGCCCATCGCCTCGCCGAGGCTGTCGCCGGTCGCGACCAGGCGATCCAATTCGATATCTTCAACCGGCGAGCGCTCGATCTCTTGTCGGCGGCGGCCAGCAAAGCAGCTTTAGCCGGCGATCTCGCCAGGGCCAAAACGCTGTCCGAGGCTTGGCATGAGGCGCTGAACACGATATCTGAGGCCGAGACCTACAATCTCGACAAGAAGCAGCACGCCCTGACCATGATCGACCGCCTGAAGTCTGTGATGCGAATGTGACGGCTTTTTTTGATGCATGCCGTTGCCCACTTTTGGGCGGCATGCATCGGCCTCGGGATGGCAATCGCCATGCCGATAGGATATCCACCGCCACAACTCACATTCAGACATTCATGACGGTTCATTCATGTCACGCGACACATTCTACATCACGACCGCGATCTCCTACCCGAACGGCAAGCCGCATATCGGCCATGCCTACGAACTGATCGCCACCGACGCGCTTGCCCGCTTCCAGCGGCTCGACGGCAAGGAGGTCTACTTCCTGACCGGTACCGACGAGCACGGCATCAAGATGCTGCAGACGGCGCGGAAGGAAGGTATCGCGCCGCGCGAGCTCGCCGACCGCAACGCTGCCGAGTTCAAACGCATGGCGACGGCGCTCAACGCCTCCAACGACGATTTCATCCGCACCACCGAGGAGCGGCACTATGCGTCCTCGCAGGCGATCTGGAAGGCGATGGCCGCCAATGGCGACATCTACAAGGGCGGCTATGCCGGCTGGTATTCGGTGCGCGACGAAGCCTATTACGGCGAGGAAGAGACCGAGGTCCGCGCCGACGATATCCGCTACGGGCCACAAGGTACGCCCGTCGAGTGGGTCGAGGAGGAGAGCTATTTCTTCCGGCTTTCGGCCTATCAGGACAAACTGATCGCGCTTTACGAAAGTCAGCCCGAATTCATCGGTCCGGCCGAGCGCCGCAACGAGGTGATGCGCTTCGTCAAATCGGGGCTGAAGGACCTGTCGATCTCGCGCACCACCTTCGACTGGGGCGTGCCGGTGCCCGGCGACGAGAAGCATGTGATGTACGTGTGGGTCGACGCCCTGACAAACTACATAACCGGCGTCGGCTATCCCGATGAAAATGCTGAGAAATGGCGTTTCTGGCCTGCGGATGCGCACATCATCGGCAAGGACATCGTACGCTTCCACGCCATCTACTGGCCGGCCTTCCTGATGTCGGCGGGGATTCCGTTGCCGAAGCGCGTCTTCGGTCATGGCTTCCTGTTCAACCGCGGCGAGAAGATGTCGAAGTCGGTCGGCAACGTCATCGACCCGTTCACCATGGCGGAGCACTATGGCGTCGACCAGGTGCGCTATTTCTTCCTGCGCGAGGTACCGTTCGGCCAGGACGGCAACTACAGCCACGAAGCGATCGTCAACCGCACCAACGCGGATCTCGCCAACGGCCTCGGCAATCTGGCGCAACGCTCGCTGTCGATGATCGCCAAGAACTGCGGCGGCGCGGTGCCGAAGCGCGGCGAACTGGCCGAAGCCGACCGGGCAATCCTCGACCAGGCGGTGGAGGCGCTTGAGGTCGCGCGCAAGGCGATGGCGGAGCAGGGGATCCATCTGGCGCTGGCGGCGATCTTCAGCGTGGTGGCCGAAGCCGACCGCTACTTCGCCTCCCAGGAGCCCTGGGCGCTCAGGAAGACCGACCCCGAGCGCATGGAGACGGTGTTATGGACGACCGCCGAGGTTGTCCGGCGGGTGACGGTGCTTTGCCAGCCCTTCATTCCGGCGTCGGCCAGTAAGCTGCTCGACCTGTTGGCAGTGCCGGCGGACAAGCGCAATTTCGAGCACGTCCACGCCGACCATGCGCTCGTGCCCGGCACGGCCTTGCCGGCGCCCGAGGGCGTATTTCCGCGTTATGTCGAGCAGGACACCAAAGCCTGATGCTCGTCGACAGCCACTGCCACCTCGACTTTCCGGACTTCGCCGAGGAACGGGCGGCTATCGTCGCCCGCGCCCTGGCGGCCGGCATCGGCCGCATGGTGACGATCTCAACGCGTGTGAAGCGCTTTCAGCAAATCCTTGAAATCGCTGAAACTTTCAACGAGGTCTATTGCTCGGTCGGCACTCATCCTCACC
>NZ_RZSC01001059.1:0-1577 GCF_003998155.1 Mesorhizobium sp. M1E.F.Ca.ET.063.01.1.1 | reverse complement strand
CCTCGGAATCGGCCGGCGGGCACTGCAGCGCGTCCATCGCCATCTCCACCTGCTGCTCGAGGTCCCAAAGGTTGAGGCGGTCCATCTCGTCCTGGAGCTTGGCCGACTCCTCCGCCGTCTCGTCGGAATAGTTCATCATCAGCTCGTTGTAGCGTTCGATGATGGCGGTCTTCCTGGCGACGCCGTCCATGACGTTTCCGCGCACGGTCTTGTTGGCGTCGAGCTGCGGCTCCTGCGCGAGGTAGCCGACGGTCGCGCCCTCGGCCAGCCAGGCCTCACCCTGATACTCCTTGTCGAGCCCGGCCATGATGCGCAGGATGGTCGACTTGCCCGAGCCGTTGGGGCCGAGGATGCCGATCTTGGCGTCCGGATAGAAGGACAGGTGGATGTTGTCGAGCACCTTCTTGGTGCCATAGGCCTTCGACAGGCCGGACATGTGATAGATGAACTGGCGAGCCACGCGCGCTTTCCCTGGAAACTGAAGTGTCAAGGTGGATGGGGGTTGCGCGCTATGTAGGCGATGAAGCGCCGAACGGCAATCGCTTTCGGCGTGCCGTGTCGATCCCAGGGCTTTCGCCGGGCTGGATATCGTTGTTTTCCGTGCGCGGCACGAGCTGGTGAAAGCAGCGGTTAACCATTCGCCGTCAGAACGGAGAAGGTTTGGAAATTGCGGCAAGGCCGCGATTTCCGCAAAAGATCGGATCGATCGTGTTGCTGAACGGTTTCCTGCTCTTTGCCGAAGCGGTTCTTTATTTCGGGGCCATGGTCACGCTCTTCCGCTTCAGGCGCCGCATCGGGCTCGGCGTGTTCGTCTGCGCGCTCGGCGTCATGCATTTCCTCGAAACCTATCTCGCCAGCGCCTTCTACGTCGCGCTGCCCTTCGGCATGGTCTCGCCAGGCTCGGCCGTGATGTTTTCCGGCAAGCTGGTGATGCTGCTTCTCCTCTACATGAAGGAAGACGCGGCGACCGTGCGCCAGCCGATCTATGGCCTGCTGCTTGGCAATGGCTTGCTGATCGGACTGGTGCTCGTCCTGCGCCTGCACGCGATTTCGCCGCTTCCCGACGGCCGGGTCCCCGATATCGGCTTCATCGATGAAATGGGCTGGCTGATGGTGTGGGGAACCTCGCTGCTCTTCGTCGACGCCATCCTGATCATCCTGCTCTACGAGAAGCTCGGCGCCTATCTGCGCCACTTGCCTTTCGCCCGTATCCTCGCCTGCGTCGCCTGCGTGCTGACATTCGACCAGGCTGGCTTCTTCGCCGCGCTGCATTTCGTCGCCGGCGCGCCGATCTCGGTCTTCTTCGGCGGCTGGTTCGCCAAGATGGTCGCGGCGCTCGCTTACAGCGGCATGCTCGTCGCCTATCTGAGATGGGTCGAGGATCACGACATCACGCTGCCGCGCGGGCTCTCCGATATCTTCGATACGCTCACCTACCGCGAACGCTACGAGGCGCTGGTCAAGCATGTCGGCCGCGATGGCTTGACCGGACTGCTCCATCGCGGCAGCTTCGATGCCGACGGCGAGGCGGCTGTCGCGGCGGGGATCCGGACCGCCAAGCCGCTCAGCCTGCTCAT
>NZ_RZSC01001058.1:0-1579 GCF_003998155.1 Mesorhizobium sp. M1E.F.Ca.ET.063.01.1.1 | reverse complement strand
AGCCGCTGGAAGATGCGGTCGATCTCGCCCTGCAGCGCCACCAGGTCCTGCGATACGGACACGCCGGCCCACACAGCATGCGGCTTTTTTCCCCCGAAAGCACCGACACCCGAAAGCGTCAGGGGGAACGAGGGGCGGTTGACCCGGTCGAGTGCGTTGGCGATCTCGTCGGCGACATGGCCCTCGACATCGCCGATGAAGCGCAGCGTCAGGTGATAGTTTTCGACATCGATCCAGCGGGCTCCGGGCAGGCCGCCCCGGAGCAGGGACAGCGAAAGAGCAGCGTCACGCGGAATTTCGAGGGCGGTGAAAAGACGTGGCATGAAAAGCCTCCTGTCCTCGAATCGAAACTCTCACCCCTAGCGAATCATCGATATCCGCGCGGGGCAAGCGGTTTGTTGTCCACAAAGTTTCCCCAACGGAAACCGTGGCATTCCAGCCTCACGACGCCCCGCCATTGGCGGCGATCGCCTTTTCGACGGCGGGCAGAATGCGCTCGACGATCACATCGACGCCCCTGGGGTTGGGATGCAGGCCGTCGTCTAGCTGCAGGTCGGGATGGCCGGCGACGCCGTCGAGGAAGAACGGATAGAGCGGCACGTCGTATTTCGCGGTAAGCTTCGCATAGATGGCGTCGAAGGCTTTCTGGTATTCGGCGCCGAGATTTGGCGCGGCCCGCATGCCGGCCAGAAGCACCGGGATGTTGCGCTGCTTGAGCTTGGCCAGCATCGCGTCGAGGTTCTTTTCGGCAAGGTCGGGCGAAACGCCGCGCAGCATGTCGTTGGCGCCGAGCTCGAGGATGACGAGCCTGGTGCCGTCCGGCACCGACCAGTCGAGCCGTGCCAGTCCGCCGCTGGTGGTGTCGCCGGAGACGCCGGCATTGGCGACGGTGACGTCCAGGCCCTTCGCCTTCAGCGCCGCCTGCAGCCTGTCGGTGAAACCTGCCCCCGGGCCCAAGCCGAATCCCGCCGTCAGGCTGTCGCCGAAGCCGACGATCGTGAACGTGCCGGCATGCGCGGACGAAATGGCGCCGCAAACCGCAACGAAAAGGACGAGGGCTGCGGCAAATGTCTGTTTGAAAGCCATGCGGCGAGCCCCATATGACCGGAACATTCGCGGGGAAGTCGTCCCCCTTTCCACCATATAGGACGCTTTCATTGTGACAGAAGCCGTCATCGCACTGAGGGATGTCTCGCTGACGCTCGGCGAGGGCGCTTCCTCCGTCCACGTGCTGAAAGGCGTCAGCCTGGATGTGGCGGCGGGCGAGGCCACCGGCATCGTCGGCCCCTCGGGCTCCGGCAAGTCCACCCTGCTGATGGTCCTGGCCGGATTGGAAAGGGTCGACCAGGGTACGGTGCGAATCGCCGGCGAATTGCTCAACGGCAAAAGCGAGGACCAGATTGCATCGTTTCGGGGGCGAAACGTGGGCATTGTCTTCCAGTCCTTCCATCTCATCCCCAACATGACGGCGCTCGAAAACGTCGCGGTGCCGTTGGAGCTTGCCGGCCATGCCGATCCGTTCGGCGTGGCGGCGCGGGAGCTGGCGGCGGTGAGCCTGAGCGACCGTGTGACGCACTAC
>NZ_RZSC01001057.1:0-1582 GCF_003998155.1 Mesorhizobium sp. M1E.F.Ca.ET.063.01.1.1 | reverse complement strand
CCGGCCCCCGGCGCCGCCAATAGTCGACTTCTGCGCCAACGGTCCGCCGCGCCAGACATAGAGCGCCATCAGCGGCTCCTTGCCGGTGCGCATGGCGTGACTGACATTGGATGCGTGATAGACGACTTCGCCGGCCTCGCGAACGTGAAAGTCGCCCTCACCCATGCGCCACTCGGTGCCACCGGTCAGCGGAATATAGATCTCTTCGGCGATGTGATGATGGTCGGGGTAGACGATGTCGGGCCCGAGGATCAGCAGGCCGGCCGCGACCGCGTCGTTGACGAAATGCCCGCGCGTGCCGAAAACCTCCAGCCAGCCGTAATTGTCGATGAAAGCCTGGCCGAAATCGGCGGCCGTGTAGGTCTGCCCCCAGCGCAACTCGTTCCGGTGATCGGCCGCGAACTGCGCCAGCGGCCTGATGTCCGGCGGCGCAAGCTCCGTGATGCGATCGAGATGGCGTACGCAGCCGAGCGAGCGCGGTTCGAGCGGGCGAGAGGGCATGTGCCAATCGATGCGCGCGACCGCGTCCGCGATCAGATCGCTGTCGACGCCGGCGAGATAGAGGTGGAACCGGTCCAGCAACTCATCGAAAACTGTCGGCACGCCGGGCTCCGTTGATCAATCCATGCACAGCCGGTCCGCAGGGCGCCGGGTTGCGCGGCGGCATCATTGGTCTAGATTGGTCGCTGCGCAAAGCCAAAAACGACAGGCCACAAGGCCTGAAACGACAGGGAGCACGCCATGGACGCGGCAGTCGATGCGGGCACTGGCCAATTCGAACTCACCGAGGAGCAGCGCGCCATCCAGGAGATGGCTCAGGCCTTCGCGGCAGACCGTGTCGCGCCGAATGCGCTCGACTGGGACCGGGCCAAACACTTTCCCGCCGATGTGATCCGCGAGACCGGACCTCTCGGCCTCGGCGGCATCTATGTCCGCGATGATGTCGGCGGCTCGGCGCTCGGGCGTCTCGATGCGGTGCTGATCTTCGAGGCGCTGGCCCACGCAGATCCGGCCTTCTCATCGTTTATCTCGATCCACAACATGGCCGCCTCGATGATCGACCGCTTCGGCAGCGACGAGCAGCGCCAACGCTTTCTGCCGAAGCTGACCTCGATGGAATGGCTGGCGAGCTATTGTCTGACCGAACCCGGCTCGGGCTCGGATGCCGCTGCGCTGAAGACGCGGGCGGTGAAAAGCGGTGGCGACTATGTCTTGAACGGCGCCAAGCAGTTCATCTCGGGCGCCGGCGACAGCGACCTCTATGTCGTGATGGCGCGCACCGGCGGCGACGGACCGAAAGGCATCTCGACCCTCGTCGTGCCCAAGGATGCGCCGGGCCTCTCCTTCGGCGCCAACGAGCACAAGATGGGCTGGCACATGCAGTCCACCCGCCAGGTGATCTTCGAGGACTGCAAGGTGCCGGCCGAGAACCTGCTTGCAACGGAAGGCGCGGGCTTCGGCATCGCCATGGCCGGGCTCGACGGCGGCCGGCTCAACATCGCCGCATGCTCGCTGGGCGGCGCACAATCGGCGCTCGACAACGCGCTGACCTACACGAGCGAGCGCACGGCCTTCGGCTCCA
>NZ_RZSC01001056.1:0-1583 GCF_003998155.1 Mesorhizobium sp. M1E.F.Ca.ET.063.01.1.1 | reverse complement strand
GCTCTCTTCGCTTCGCCACGCCGCCGCAGCCGGCCTGACCAAGGCGGTGATGGCCGAACTGCCGGCGCTCAAGCTCGAGCGGGCCGAATTCATCGTCGAGATGGTGAGCGATGCCGAAAGCCGCATGGAAGAAGGCATCGACCAGGTCGAATTCTGGGTGCGCACCAATCCTGGCACCCGGCCCGGGCCGATGATGAAGGTCGCTTCGGGCGGCGAGCTGTCGCGCTTCCTTCTGGCGCTGAAGGTGGCGCTTGCCGACCGCGGCTCGGCACCGACCCTTGTCTTTGATGAAATCGACACCGGCGTCGGCGGCGCGGTGGCCGACGCCATCGGCCAGCGATTGGCGCGGCTCTCGAAGAGAGTGCAAGTGCTTTCGGTCACGCATGCGCCGCAAGTGGCGGCCCGCGCGGCGACACATTTCCTGATCTCGAAATCCGGCGGCAAGGACCGTGTCGCCACCGGCATTGCCGAAATGGATCGCGCGGCACGCCAGGAGGAAATCGCGCGCATGCTGGCGGGCGCCACCATCACCGACGAGGCGCGCGCCGCCGCCGAGCGGCTGCTGCGGGAAAATACGGCCGCCGCCTAGCTTATTTTCTGCGCCCGGAAGCCGAGTCAGCAGATGGCTGCATCCTGCTGTTCAGCATTGATTTATTCGCAAGCCGACTCCCCCATGCCGAATCCTGATTTATAGTGGCGCGCCATAATTCGAGGACAGCATTGCATGTCGGAAAAACCAGTCGATTCGCTGAGCGAAAGCGAGGCCGCAGAGGAGCTTAAGCGGCTGGCGGCGGAGATCGCCGAGCACGACCGGCGTTATCACACCGAGGATGCGCCGACGATCTCGGACGCCGCGTATGACGCGCTGGCGCGCCGCAATCTCGCCATTGAGGAGCGCTTTCCCGATCTCGTGCGCGAGGATTCGCCGTCGCGCCGGGTCGGCGCGCCGCCGGCGGAAGGCTTTGCCAAGGTGCGCCACGCCTTGCCGATGCTCAGCCTCGGCAAGGCCTATACCGACCAGGACGTTGCCGATTTCATCGAGCGCGGCCGGCGCTTCTTCGACCGCGACAAGGATCTCGACATCGCCTTTACGGCCGAGCCAAAGATCGACGGGCTGTCGGCCTCGCTGCGCTATGAAGACGGCGTGTTCGTGCAGGGCGCGACGCGCGGCGACGGCGCCGTCGGCGAGGACATCACGGCCAATCTGAAGACCATCGCCGATATCCCGAAGACACTCAAAGGCTCCGGCTGGCCGGACGTCATCGAGATCCGCGGCGAGGTCTATATGACCTATGCCGAGTTCGAGGCGCTGAAGCAGCGCTCGGCGGCGGTCGGCGGCCAGGACTATGTCAATCCGCGCAACACGGCGGCCGGGTCGCTGCGCCAGAAGGATCCATCCGTCACCGCCAGCCGCAATCTCAAATTCTTCGCCTATGCCTGGGGCTATACGACAGCGGATCCGGCTCCGACCCAGTACGATTCCGTCCAGAAATTCAAGGACTGGGGGTTCAAGGTCAGCCCGTTGATGGTGCGGGCGAAGTCGATCGACGAACTGATCGCGCAGTACCACCGGATCGAGGAAC
>NZ_RZSC01001055.1:0-1584 GCF_003998155.1 Mesorhizobium sp. M1E.F.Ca.ET.063.01.1.1 | reverse complement strand
CGGGCGCGCCGGCGACGATGGCTCCGGCCTCGCAGGCGAAGCGGATCAGCGCGCCGGTCTTCATCGCCTGCAGCCTGATGATGCCGGCTTCGTCCGGGCGCCTGCGCTCGGCCTCGAGGTCGAGCATCTGACCGCCGACCATGCCGCCGGCTCCGGCGGCACGCGCAAGCGCCAGCACGAGCGCTGTCCGGCGCTCGGCCGGCAGAGCGGTCGCCTCGTCGGCGATGATGTCGAAGGCCAAAGTCAGCAGCGCGTCGCCGGCGAGGATGGCGGTCGCCTCGTCGAAGGCCTTGTGCACGGTCGGCTGGCCGCGGCGCAGGTCATCATTGTCCATCGACGGCAGATCGTCATGGATCAACGAATAGCAGTGCACGCATTCGAGCGCCGCAGCAATGCGCATCGCCGCCTCGCCATCGGCGGAAAAGAGAGCGGCACTTTCCATGACCAGAAAAGGGCGGAGCCGCTTGCCTCCGTTGAGCACGCCATGGCGCATCGCCGCCATCAAGCGTTCAGGCCGGGCGATCTCGCCGGAAAGCAGAGGCGCGTCGAGGATCTGCCGGAGCAGGACCTCGATTGCGGCGGCGCGCGCAAAAAACGCGGTTTCGAAGGCCATATGGTCGTCTTTCGTCATGGCCGGGACCGGTAGCCGACACTCAGACATTGCGCAAGAAGCCTGGCAGCTTTATGCCGATTGGGCGCGTGGCACGGGTGGGGCGGCTTGTCGGAACCGATCGTCGAACATGAAATCGAAGGGCTGGACATGGCGCGACCACGGCGCCTGAACCGCGCCGGTCTCAAGCGCCTTGGCCGGCGCTGCCTGGTCGTGGCCATCATTTTGGCGGCGATACCGGTCGTGCTCACCTTCCTCTATTTGCCGTCCTTCGTGCATCCTGTCTCGACGCTGATGCTGAAGGATCTCGCGACTTTCTCCGGCTACGACCGGCGCTGGGTGTCGATCGACGACGTGGCGCCGGTGCTGGCGCATTCGGTGATCATGTCGGAGGATGGGCAATTCTGCTTCCATCGCGGCGTCGATCTCGGCGAATTGCGCGGCGTGGTCGACGATGCGCTTGCCGGCGAGGCAACGCGCGGCGCCTCCACCATCACCATGCAGACGGTGAAGAATCTCTTCTTGTGGTCGCGGCCGCTGGGCAGCGTGCGCAAGGTGGTCGAGCTGCCTTTGGCCGTCTATTTCGACGCGGTGATGTCGAAGCGGCGGATCATGGAGATCTATCTCAACATCGCGGAGTGGGGGCCTGGCATCTACGGCATCGAGGCCGCCGCGCGGCACCATTTCGGCGTCTCGGCCAAGCAATTGTCGCGCCGGCAGGCCGCACTTCTCGCCGTCAGCCTGCCCAACCCGATCGCCCGCAACCCGGCCAAGCCGGGGCCGGGGCTCAGACGGCTCGCCAATCTGATCGAGCGGCGCGCCGGCAGGTCCGGCGCCTATGTCGGCTGCCTGGACTAGGTGTGCCGATATTCAGGTGAGGCCGGCCTGCGAACGGCGGCTTCCTCCGCTTCCGGCCTTCGCCGGCCGGAGCCTTAATTTAGCTGCCACGCCATTCGTGAATGCTTCGGCCGGCG
>NZ_RZSC01001054.1:0-1587 GCF_003998155.1 Mesorhizobium sp. M1E.F.Ca.ET.063.01.1.1 | reverse complement strand
GCCGTAGAGGTCGCGGATTTCAAGCCCCAGCATGCGCTGGCCGAAGAACCAGTCCTCTGGATCGGGCGCCTTGTAGTTGGTGAGGTTGAGGATGCCGACATCGACGGCCGCGACCATCACATAGGCATTGCTGCCGGGTTGCGCGCCGTTGACGGCGACCGGGATCGACAGCTGCTGGCGCGGCGCGGTCTTTTCAGGCGTCAGCGTGACGGCAAGCTTCTTCGAGCCGGGATCGACGGTCAGCCATTTGACGCCGATGGCGCGGGCCGGCATGCGCGATTGCTCAGCATCGCCCGGCCGGAACAGCGTCGCCGTGACATAAGCGCCGGCGCCCCAGTCGTCGCCGACCGGAATGTCGACGGTGCTGCCGCCGGCCGGCACCGAGGCGGTGACGGTCTTCAACAGCTTCTCGGCACCGATGGTGACGAGCAGTTCGCCGGCAAAATGCGGCGAGACCTTCAGCTTGGCGACCTCGCCGGCGGCATAAGTATCCTTGTCGAGGGCAATCTCCAGGCCGTCCGGCGTTTCGGTGGTGGTCGAGGCGACATACCAGCCGGCGTCGAACTCGTAGCTTGTCGCCGGGCCGTCCGGATCGGCCGTCTCGACTTCGAGCCGGTAGCGGCCCCAGTCGACGGGAAGCGATACGGTTGCGTCACCCTCGGCGTTGAGGTCGATCTGGCCGTTGGCGACGGCCTTGGTGAGGTTCACCGCTTCATAGTTCCAGGAATTGTTGGAGCGGTACCATTGGTAATTGCGCTCGACCTTGACCAGCGACCACTGCGCGCCTTTCAGTTCCTCGCGCTTGCCGTTCGGATCGACGGCGATGATGCTGAACTTCGCCGTTCCGCCTTGCGGCACCTCGCCGCCTTCGAAATCAGGGCGGATGCCGATCATGTCCTTCTCAGGATGGACGGCGATGTCGAGCGAGCGCTCGACGGCGCGGCCTCCGGCTTCGCGCATGCGCACGGTGACCTTGGCGTTGACCAGCTTGGTGGTCGAGGGCAGTTGGTCGATCGAAACCGGGAAGGTCGCCTTGCCGTCGTCGCCGACAAGGGGAAGGTTGGCTAAAGGCGTCACCGTCGGTTCGGCCGACTGCTCGTCTGCGAGGCCGAAGGTGAAGTCCTTGAACCGGTCCCAACTGCTCGTGGTCGACAACGTCATCTCGCCTTCGAGCGCGAGGCCGGCGGCCGGCGCGCCGTAGAGGAAACGGCCGTCGACGCTGACATTGGCGGTCTCGTCCTGGGCGATCTCCTTCTTGTCGGCCGTCAGGTCGAACTCGATGCGATCCGGCACGAAATCCTCGACCAGGAACATCTGGCTCGCCACCGGCGCCTGCTTGGGGTCGGTAAAGATCGACACCGTCCAGGTGCCGCGCATGGCGTTGGGCTCGAGCGGCAGGTCCACCGCATGGCCGCCGGCGGAGGTGCCGTCGCTGACGACGCGGCGGTTCTCGACGCCGTCGGGACGGGTGAAGATGAAGGTCAGCGGCAGGTTCTCGACCGCCTTGGCGGCGCCGTCGCGGGCAAGGGCGGCGACATGCACATCCTCGCCGGCGCGGTAGATGCCGCGCTCGGTCCAGGCATAGAC
>NZ_RZSC01001053.1:0-1592 GCF_003998155.1 Mesorhizobium sp. M1E.F.Ca.ET.063.01.1.1 | reverse complement strand
CGACGCCACATCCTGTTGTTTAGCGAGCGAAAGATCCTGGTAGATCATCTCGATGCCGAGGCGGCGCCGCTGGCCGGGATCGAGCGCAAGGATGTCCTTGCCGTCGAATTCGATCGAGCCGGTGTCGGCGCGGTAGATGCCGGTGATGGTCTTCATCAGCGTCGACTTGCCGGCGCCATTGTCGCCGACCAGCCCGACCACTTCGCCGGCCGCGACCGACAGGTCGACGCCATGCAGCACGTCGACCGCGCCGAAGCTTTTGCGGATGCCGTGGAGCGAAAGCAGGGTCATACGCGCGACTCCTTCCGCACCTGGTACTGGTCGATGAAGACCGCGAGGATCAGCACCGCGCCGATCGCCATCTGCTGGTAATAGGACTGCACGGCTAGCAGCGTCAGGCCGTTCTGCAACACGCCCATGATCAGCGCGCCGATCATGGTTCCAAGGATCGAGGCGCGGCCGCCGAAGAGGTTGGTGCCGCCGATGATCGCAGCAGTGATTGCCGTAAGCTCGTAATTGATGCCGGCGGTCGGATCGCCGGCATTGACGCGGGCGGTGAAGAGCAGACCGGCAAGGCCGGCGAGCGCGCCGGACAGCGTATAGATGATGCGCCGGTGCTGCTCGACGCGGATGCCGGCCGCGCGCGCGGCACCCTCGCTGTCGCCGAGCGCCAGCGTGTGGCGGCCGAAGCGCGTATAGGCGAGCACCGCATGCGCGACGATCGCCGTCAGCACGAAGATGATGACCGGCATCGGAATGCCCAAGGGCCGTCCTTGCCCGATATAGACGATCTCGGGCGGCAGGCCGTAGATCGCCCTGCCCTGCGAGATGACCAGCGCCAGCCCGCGCGCCAGGCCCAGCATGCCGAGCGTGACGATGAAGGCCGGCACGAAGGCGCGAGTCACCAATTGCCCGTTGATATAGCCGGCAATCGCGCCGGCAAGGATGCAGGCGATCACGGCGAACACCGACGGCCAGCCGAGATTGACGGCAACGAAGGCGCCGGCCACGCCGGCGAGCCCCATGACCGATCCGAGCGAAAGGTCGAGCCCGCCCGAGCCGATGACGAAGGTGGCGGCAATCGCCAGCACGCCGATCGTCGAGGTCGCGAGCAGGATGTTGAGGAAATTGCTGAGCGACAGGAAGAAGGGCGACAGCAGCGCCATCGCCGCACTCAGCGCCAGAAGCACGACCAGGGACTCCAGCCTGATGTGGAGCCTCTCGACGGATGCGCGCTGCACCCGAGCCCAGAAACCGGGCTGCGCCGTTTCGGAAGACATGTTTTTTACCCTTCGGGTAGGGGTTAGGCAGTGGGGATTAGGGACTAGGCACCCCTACTGCCTACTGCCTCATTTCACATATTGCAGCATCGGCTCCTTGCCCGCGTCGAGCACGTCCTTGGTCAGCACCAAGGTGGGCACCGCGACGCTTTCCTCGACCTTCTCGCCGGCCAGCGCCTTCTTGACGTTCTCGACCGCCTGCTTGCCGACGAGATAGGGAAGCTGCGCGACGGAAGCGTTGAGACGGCCTTCCTTGATCGACTTCACCGCATCGACATTGCCGTCGACGCCGATCATCGTCACCTGCTGGCC
>NZ_RZSC01001052.1:0-1593 GCF_003998155.1 Mesorhizobium sp. M1E.F.Ca.ET.063.01.1.1 | reverse complement strand
CTCTTCGACAGGATGATCAGGTCGGCGCAGGCGATCTGGTCCTCGAACACCTCCTTGACCGGATCGTCATGGTCGAGCGAGTCGTCGGCGGCGCGCTGCGCCTGCAGGGCGTCCATGTCGGAGGCGACGCGGCCGTCGGCCAGTGCCAGGCCATCGACCACAGCAACGACACCATCGACGGTGACGCGGCTCTTCACGCTAGGCCACTGAAAGGCTTGCACCAGCGGCTTCGGCAGAGCGAGGCCCGAGGTCTCGATCAGGATGTGGTCGACCTTGGGGTTAAGCGACAGGATCTGGTCGAGCGCCGGGATGAAGTCGTCGGCGACGGTGCAGCAGATGCAGCCATTGGCGAGCTCGACGATGTTTTCCTCGGGACAGGTGTCGATGCCGCAGCCTTTCAGGATCTCGCCGTCGATGCCGACATCGCCGAATTCGTTGACGATGATCGCCAGCCGCTTGCCCTTGGCGTTTTCGAGCAGGTTGCGGATCAGCGTCGTCTTGCCGGCGCCTAGGAAGCCGGTGACGACGGTGCAGGGAACACGGGAGACGGAGGCGTTCATGGTCAGTCCTTCAGGAGGTCGAGAGGAGGGATGCGGGCGACAAGGCCGCGCTTGAGGGAATCGGGCCGGCCGCGCCAGGGGATAAGGCCGTCGGTCGAGGTGGCGAAGAGTTTTGCGCCGGCGACGAGGTCGGCGCCGCTGGCGGTTTCCAGGTCGCCGAAGACGTAGCTCCAGCAGCCGTCGCGCAGGAGCGCTGCGCTCAGGCGGCGCTTGCAATTGCCGAGGCATTCGACGGTGCGGATGCGGATGTTTTCGTCCGATGCGGCGCGTCGCGTATCTTCGGCAAGCAGGGCGCCGGCGCGCGGATGCGCGTCCGAGCCGGTCTCGTCGCGGCAGGACGAGCAGACGATGACGGTGACTCCGGCCAATGCGTCGTCGGGCTCGGACGAAAAATCCGCGATATTGGCTGGAAAACTGCCGTTGCGATCCAAAACCAGGCTCCTTGCCCGGAAAACCCGCCGGGCGTTCGGATACTTAAAGTCTCAGACGGCAGGTCTCCTGGCTCGCGGGTCATCGCCTTGGCGCCGCCTTCCCGGGAGACATCCCAGTGGTTTTCGGCTGAGGCTCGTCGCTCACAGTTGCGGGGACAGCCGCGGAGTTGGGATTTTTCCCGCACCGCATTCCCTCTTGGCTCCTCCCTTTGCCGGGAGAAGACCGTCTGCGGCGGATTTAGGCTTAGAGCTACGCGGCTGTCAACGCGCGGCTACGACACCGAAATGTCGGCCAGCGCCGGCCCAAGGTCGCCGGCCGAAAAACGCCAGTATGGCTACTATGTGCTGCCCTTCCTGCTAGGCGACCGGATCGTCGCCCGTGTCGATCTGAGGGCCGACCGCCCGGCGAGCATGCTGCGCGTCCATGCGGCTTATGCTGAAGCCGGCGCTCCGACCGAAACGGCCGCCCAGCTCTTCGATGAGCTGAAACAGATTCAGACCTGGCTAGGCCTGGAGAGCATCGAGGTAACCCCGGCCGGCGACCTTGGGCCGGCGCTGGCCGACATTTCGGTGTCGTAGCCGCGCGTTGACAGCCGCGTAGC
>NZ_RZSC01001051.1:0-1593 GCF_003998155.1 Mesorhizobium sp. M1E.F.Ca.ET.063.01.1.1 | reverse complement strand
CGAGGCGATGGGCTATGTGAAGGGATAGGGCCTGGCGCGACAGGCCGCGCTCAGGCCCCGCCCGGAATCCGCCCGCCAAGGTTTGGATCCCAGGCAACTCGCATTACCGTGTCGCTTACCGCGCGACCCTGTTGAGCTTCACGAAGGTCCTGGGGCTGCGCTGGATGGTCTGGAAGATCACGCAGTAGCGATCGGTGAGCTCCATCAGTTGGGTGAGCCGGTTTTGCGGAGCGTCCGTCTCGATGTCGAAGCGCAAGCGGATCTCCTTGAAGCCGACCGGCACGCCTTCGGTGACGCCCAGCGTACCTCGAAGATCGACGTCGCCCTCGGCGGAGATTTCGGCCGACTTGATCGGAATCTCCAGCACGGCGGCGGCCGCCCGCATCGAAACGCCGGCGCAGGCGATCAGCGCCTCCAGCAGCATGTCGCCGGAACAGAGTTCCTGCCCGCTGCCGCCGGCTTTCGGATGGATGCCGGCCAGCGCAAGGCCGCGGCCGGTCTCGACCTTGCAGGTCACCCTGGAGTCGTCGGCGCTGCCCTTGGCCTTCAGCGTAAGAAGTGCCGCCCGCGCATCCTTGCGATATAGATCCTTGATCGGCTCCTGCGTGGCGCGAAATGTCGCGATGTCCATGCGTATTCTCCTGTCGTGAGATGTGGTTCGTGGAAATCGTGTGTCATCGCTGGGACTACCGCTCGGGACTACTCTGGCACGCTCACCCCGGAGCCTCCGAGCTCGGCCGGAAAATCCTTCAGCTTCGGCAAGCCGTCCTTCATCGGCAGGACAGTCTCGGCGTAGTTGACATGGACCCCCGGCTTGAATTCCACCGTCGGTATCGTCGCCGCATAGACGTCGACCAGTCCGAGCGGCGGATGATCCGTCATCAGGTGACCGCCGCATTTGGTGCAGAACTGGCGGTCGCTCATCTTCGACTTCCTGAAGCCGGACAGGAACTCCGCGCCCTTGGTGACCTTGACGTTCTCCGGCTTCCACAGCGTGAAGGCGTTCACCGGAGACGCCGACCACGAACGACAGGAACTGCAATGGCAATAGCCCATCGCCTCGGCGGTTCCGTGCACTTCGATCTCCACGGCGCCGCAAAAACAGCCGCCCTTGTGTACCGTCATGACTTACATCCTCTTCGTTTGGTTCGACCGCGCCACGCACCCGTTTGAGGCACCACGCAAGCGCTAGTGCGGGTTTAAAGCTTCCGGCAATGAACGGAATGACGCGGCGTCCGCCTCACTTGACAGCGCGTCCGGAACTCGAAAGGGATTGCGCCAGGTTGCTGCGCAACCCGCTGGACGCTGCTATGGCCGGGGACGCTCTGTCTGATCTCTTGAAAACGGTGCGTCTCACCGGCGCGACGTTTTTCGACATAAAGGCCCAGGATCCATGGGCCGTCTGCTCGCCCGCCCCCTCCTCGATATTGCCGAAGATCCTTCCCGGCGCGGATCACCTGATTTCCTACCACGTGCTGACGAGCGGCCGTTGCTTCGCCCGCATCATCGGCAAGGAGGCGATCGTCGTGGAGGCCGGCGAAGTCGTGGTCTTCACCAGAAGCGACCCGCATATCATGTCGAGCAATCCCGACC